>JAKQGD010000070.1 GCA_029573365.1 Bacteroidota bacterium
GTTTAAACTTGACAGGAAGCGTGTGCAACACCCTCACGGGTCTTCCCCTTTGTTTGCCGGGGGTCCACTTTTTCCCCATATTGTTCATACCGTTAACTACGACTTCTGCAGCAGATCCGCAACCAGCTCCGATATCCCTGACTATTTTTGTGTCAGTGATGGAGCCGTCCTTGTCCACAACAAACTGCAGTACCACTTGTCCTTCCACGCCATTTTCTCTGGCTATGGCTGGGTACTTAAGGTTTTTGTAAATGTACTCAAGCATTTTGGTCTTAGCACATTCATCCTTTTCTTTGTCAGTGGCTTTGTCTTCACAACCCGGAAAGCGAGGCATCTGCTCCACAACCTTAAATATTTCTTCTTCTGCAGGTGGTGGTGGTGGCGGCGGTGGTGGTGGCGGTGGTGCTTTCTTTTCTGCAACCGGTGCCTCCACTTTGGTTTCTTCTGTTACTTCCTGGTTTTCGAACACAGGCTGGTCCTCCTCAATCACTTCGGTATCAGGCACTTCCTGAATCACCGGAGGTGGTGGTGGAGGTGGTGGTGGTGGCGGCTCCGCAGTACGTGGGATGTCTACTTCAACCTCATCATCCAGCACCAGGTCGTTGAGGTCCACTTTGATCTTCTTCTCATAGGTGGTCCAGCTCAGAGCCACAAGAGAAAAAGCTACTGCTGTCAGCAAGCCGTAATTGAAAAATGTTCCTGAGTTGCGGAACACGTCCACCTGAGGAAACTTTGTTCTTTCGCTGAGTGAATTTGCCTTCACATCTTTATTCAGATCCAGCAGGTCCTGATATTTGGCACTCCTGTATTTGTTCCTGAAATAAAAAATAAGACCTACTGTCAAAAACGCAAAAAACAGCAGCGTAAGTGATACAAAGGTGGTTGAAAACTCTAAATCTTTGAACATAGGTGATTAATTAATTAATTTTTTGAATAATGCGACTCCGGTTACAGAACCCGCAATATTGGCTAAAATATCAAATAACTCAAAAGATCTTCCGTTGAAAAGGTAAAGTTGAAAAATTTCCATTAATACACCAAAGGAAATAGAAAAAATTAGTACAAAATTTCTTCCTACATTCTTTTGATGAAGTGCCATACTCCATAAAAAGGCGAAAATAGAATAAAACACCAGATGTGCTACCTTGTCAATCCCTATAATATCCCAGACATTGAATTTTGATGCTTCGCGAGCCGAAATCAAGGACAGATACAGGGTGAGTATCGTCCACATTGCAGCCAAAGCCAGATATTGAGTTCTGCTCAGCTTTCTGAGTATATCATGAAGATGCATAAAATGTATCTTTTGGTGTACGTAATTAAAAGTTTATTAAAGAATTTTTCCAGAAATGGTTTCGCCGTTGGCATTCCATGATTGTAGCATAATATCGCAGAGTGTATTTGTCCCGGAGGAATCACCGGGGATGGCTACCCTGATGTAATTATCAGTATATCCTGTTATTTGATCGTCAGTGGTATGGTTTTCTAACAGTACTTTACGGACTTGGCCCAGGTGACTGTCGCCAAAGTGTCTTCTTTTCTTTTCGGATAGAATTCTGAGCTTTTCGTTTCTCTCTCTTCTTATATCCATGGGTACTGCCTCCAGCATTTCGGCTGCAGGTGTATTGGCTCGCTCTGAGTAGGTAAAAACATGTAGATATGACACATCGAGGTCAGCCAGAAATGTGTATGTTTCATTGAAGTCTTCGTCCGTTTCTCCGGGAAAGCCTACTATGACATCCACACCGATACAGCAGTGCGGCATGCGGCTTTTGATCCATGTTATACGCTGCCTGTACAGATCGCTTTTGTATCTGCGTCGCATGGCTTTCAGAATCTTGTCGCTTCCTGACTGCAGGGGTATGTGGAAGTGGGGTACAAATCTTTTTGACCCGGCCACAAAATCGATGATTTCTTCGGTAAGGAGGTTGGGTTCGATAGATGATATCCTGAATCTTTCTATTCCATCCACTTCGTCGAGAGCCTTGACAAGGTCTATAAAAAGTCCTGATTTCTGTGGTCTGGTTCCTTCTATGACTTCGGTGCCATTGCCAAAATCTCCCAAATTGACACCAGTCAGTACGATTTCGCGGATGCCCATCTCGGCAATCTTTTGGGCATTGGAGACTACATTATCTATCGTGTCGCTCCTGCTGCTGCCCCGTGCCTGAGGTATGGTACAAAACGAACATTTATAGTCGCATCCGTCCTGTACTTTGAGAAATGAACGGGTTCTGTCACCAAACGAAAAGGCATCAACGAAGGTATTGGCTTCCTTCACTTCGCCGGCTACCACCATGCCTTTGCCTGTCGTACCCGCAATGCCGTCAACATAATTGAGGATGTTAAATTTTTCGGCTGCTCCCAGTACGAGGTCGACTCCGGGAATTTCGGCGATTTCTTTCGGCTTCAGCTGTGCATAACACCCTACTACGATGACTCTGGCGTCTGGCGAGTACTTTAGGGCTCTCCTTACTTCATAGCGGCACTTGCGGTCAGCAAATTCGGTTACTGAGCAAGTATTTAGCACATAGATATCTGCCCCTTCTTCAAAATCCACCGTGGTATATCCCTGATCTTCAAAGGATCTGCGGATGCTCGAGGTTTCAGAAAAATTGAGCTTACAACCCAGAGTATGAAATGCTACAGTACGTGGAGTGGCCATGATTAAACAAACTGCTTATCCGTTTCCTTTATTGTTGCCGGGTGGTTTTGGCGGATCCTTTTTGTCGTCGGGCTTCTTTTTTTCAGGGTTTTTTGTGTCCGGAGACTTACCTGTTTCGTTTTTGACGGGTTCTACCGGTTTCTTTTCAGGCGTTTTTTTATTTTCCTCCTGATTTTCGATGTCTTCAGGTACGACGCCTTCCATTTCGCCCATGCCTTCGACTTCAGGCTCAGGATATCCAAACTTATCGAGAACCATTTGTCTCATGTTTCGGAAGCCCGTTCTTATTAGTGAGTCCTTGAGCAGTGTGTCGCTCATTAGCAGGTTAAATGTATCCGGAGATATGCCCATCCTTAGCGGACAGGCTGTCCTGGAGTTGACAGATTCGTTTTTGCGAAACTCCGTTTGTGTCAGTTTGGCAAATTTGGGGTCTATAGAAAGCTGATACCAGAAATTGCCCACTATCGGCAGAGCCAGTGCGGCTCCCCGGCCATAACTCATGTTTCTGAATCGTACAGCCGGACTGGGTCCGCCTACCCACACACCGGTCACCAGTTTTGGGTTAAAACCGATAAACCAGCCGTCAGAGTGATTTTGGGTGGTACCTGTCTTGCCTGCAAAATCACAATGTGTACAAAACTGACTCCTGAGGTTATTGGCAGTGCCGTAGATCACCACATGCTGCATCATCCTCGTCATGGTCTGTGCAATGATCGAATCGAGTGCCCTGACGTGAGGCCCCTTGTCGGGATCTGATTTTATCTGCTCTTCATAGTCATAGATTACTTTTCCATAGCGGTCTGTAATCCTGAGTACCGCCACAGGGTCAGGCCTTATGCCGTTGTTTGCTATGGAGCCGTACACCTTCATCATATCGAAGAGAGAGATATCGGCTGCTCCGAGGCTGATGCCGTACTCCCGCGGTAAGGTGGAAGTGACACCCATCTTTGAGGCAAGGTCGAGGGTTTTTTGTATTCCTACTTTTTCTATGAGTTGTGCGGCTATGACATTGACCGAATAAGTAAGTCCGCCTGTGAGTGAGTACCATCCCCCGTATTCGTTGTCGGAGTTTTTAGGAGACCAGTCCACGATGGTTACTTCCTTGTTTCTCAGATATTTGCAGGGGCTGATACTGTCATTGAGTGCTGCGGCATACACTATGGGCTTAAAGGTAGATCCTACCTGCCGTTTGCTGAGGTTATGGTCATATTTGAAATATTTAAAATCTGTACCACCAACCCAGGCTTTTACATAGCCGTTGCTGTGGTCCATGGCCATAAAACCGCAATTGAGCATGGTAAAATAATACCTTACACTGTCCAGCGGTGTCATCATTGTATCCCGTTCTACGGGTTTAGAGCCCCAGCCAAAAACTTTCATGGGTACAGGAGTCCTGAATACCGAATCTATCTGTTCTTGTGTCATGCCATTCTGGCTCAGCAGCTGATACCGCTCGCTCCTCCTGACCTGTTCGTTTATCCATTTGTCGTCGCCCCACGGTTTTTCGTCCTTGTAGCCTTTCCAGTGCTTGTAAAACTCCTTCTGGATGTAAGACATGTGCTTAAAGACGGCATCTTCAGCGTGCTTTTGCATCCTGCTGTCGAGCGATGTGTATATTTTCAGACCGTCGGTATAAATATTGTAATTGCTGCCGTCTTCTTTTATTATGTCTTTAAGAATTCTAGGCAGTTCTTTGGTCCTCAGATATTCGCGGAAATAAGTAGCAAGACCCTCGTTGTTGCCTATGTCTTCATGTGGTGCTGCACCAATGGGCTTTTTGATCAGTTCGTTGTATTGCTCTTCGGTGATAGCCCCGGTATTGATCATATGCGAAATGGTGGCCATTTCTTCGGATTCAAAGCGGAAATCCTTATTGCGGAGCATCTGGCTGAGCACAAGATTGCGTCTTTTTTCAGAGTTTTTAGGATTTCGGGTGGGGTCGAGAGCCGTTGTGGCCTTGAGCATGCCGATCAGCGTCGCAGCCTGGTCGGCGGTAAGCTGCCGGGGTCTTTTATTGTAAAAGTATCTTGATGCCTCCTGGATTCCGAAGCGGTTGCCACCGAATGGTACTGTATTGAGGTACATGGTCAGGAGTTCCTCCTTGTTGTAGATGTTCTCAAGGCGGATGGAAATGATGTTTTCCCTGATCTTGTTGATAAACAGGCTGAGGCCCGGAATCCTGTAATTTTTACGCGGGAACAGGTTTTTGGCCAGCTGTTGACTAAGAGTCGACCCTCCACCAAGCCCTTGCTGATTGGTCGCTACACCCTTAAAAACCCTCATCCATGACCTGAGGTCAATGCCGGAATGCTCAAAAAACCGCTTGTCTTCTATCGCCAGCAAGGCAGTAATCAGATATGGTGATATGCTGTCCAGCTTTATGGTTGTACGGTTTTCAGTATAAAACTTGCCGATCATGACTTCGTCAGAAGTATAGATTTCTGAAGCATTAGCTGTCTCTATCTGCCTGAGTTCATCCTTGTCTGGCAAGGAACCGAAAAAGCCCAGCCATGTCAGTAAAATGATAAGGAATAACAGGCCGAGTATCCATTTAAACACTCTGAAAACCAGAGAAATAATCCGGGATTCACTGGGATGCTTTTGTGAATATACTTCCCAGCTGTGAGTCACAGGCAAAACCAACTTGTCCCATTTGGCCTGATAGGGAGCCATAAAATTCCTGACGGGTGTGGTCAGTGGGCTAAGTGCGTTTCCAAGCCTGTTTTTCAGGTCATGGTATATCCTGACAGGATTTCTATCCATGCATTGTTTCGATTGGGGTGCAAATGTACTAAAATCCTAAAACTATGAGCTGTCACATATAGTTAATGTATGCCAAATACAACCTATTTTGTCTATTTGCGACAAAAGCCTGACATGTTCGTGGTCTCGTCCTTTTTTACTTTAAAGGTATATTTCTGAGTATCTCCAGGGTATAGTGCCAGAACTTTTCTACCGAGGTGATGCTGACTTTTTCGTCAGGCGAATGGGCCCCTTTTATGGTAGGACCATAGGATATCATGTCCATGGCTGGATAATTGCGACCCAGAATGCCGCATTCCAGTCCGGCGTGGCAGGCTACAACATGTGGTTTGCTGCCGTGCATTTTTTCGTATAGGTCGGTCAGAACCTTGAGTATTGGCGAATTGACATTGGGCGTCCAGCCCGGATAATCACCGGAAAACATCACATCAAAGCCTGACTGTCTGAACACCGACTGCAGAGAGTAAGCCACATCCCACTTGGATGACTCGACAGATGATCTCGTAAGGCACATTACAGTGGCATTTCCTTCTGAGACATCTGTTTTTGCCACATTGTTAGAAGCCTCCACCAGATCGGCAATGTCGGGACTCATCCTGAAGACTCCGTTGTGGGCACCTCTGATGGCATCCAGTATAGATCTTGCATCTTCGGCATGTACAAAGTGTGGCGGCAAAGGCGAGGATTCCCACCTGATGTTAAGACCGGGATCCACAGTCGCATATTCCTTCCTTATGGCTGCTGACAGTTCTTCAAGCTGGCTGATAAAAAGTTTATCGTTGTCTGTGGGAACGATGACGATGGCTTCTGCTTCGCGTGGTATGGCGTTTCTGAGACTGCCCCCCATCAACCTTGTCAGCCTGAGGCCGCATGACTCATCCATACCATAAATCAGGCGGGCCATAATCTTGTTAGCGTTGCCACGTCCCAAATGTATATCTATGCCCGAATGTCCTCCCTGCAGGCCTTTGACAGCGATCCTGTAAGAAACATACTTATGCAGGTCAGCTTCGCTGGTCCTGTATTTGCGGGTGGCAGTAACGTCGAGACCACCGGCACACCCTATGTCTATTTCGTCATCTTCCTCAGTGTCGAGGTTGAGGAGAATTTCACCACGTAAAAGGCCACCTTCCAGGCCCATCGCTCCGGTCATGCCCGTTTCTTCGTCGATCGTAAACAGGGCCTCAAGCTCAGGGTGAGGTATATCATCTGATGCCAAAATGGCCATGATGGTAGCCACACCGATACCGTTGTCAGACCCCAGTGTAGTACCTCTGGCACGAACCCAGTCTCCATCTATGAACATATCTATGCCCCGTGTATCAAAATCGAAGTGGGTATCACTGTTTTTTTGGTGCACCATGTCCAGATGGGATTGCAGCACTACCGTTTTGCGGTTTTCCATGCCGGGAGTGGCAGGTTTGCGTATGATGACATTGCCGGTTTTGTCTGTCAGGGTTTCCAGGCCCAGGCCGGCACCGAAGTCCTGCATAAAGCGGATGACTTTTTCTTCTTTTTTTGAGGCACGGGGTATGGCATTGAGGTCGGCAAAGTGGTTCCAGAGCGGGGTAGGGTTTAGGTCTCTTATGGTTTTCATGTGGTGAAAGATTGGTGGAGTGACGAAGGTAACAAAATCGCCAAAAATGTCAAAATCATGTTTATCTGATCCACAAACTTTTGCTACATATGGTTGCTTAGTATAAAAAAGGCACGAGCCTCCATGTGCGGGCAACATATTTAGCATATGCATCATTGCCCGTATATTTATGACGGTTTAAGTTTTCAACCAATGGTATGCCACTGATGCGGGTCAGAAGTACAATGACCCATAAAGGGCTGATGACAGCCAT
>JAKQGD010000122.1 GCA_029573365.1 Bacteroidota bacterium
GGCATGGCTAATCATTGCTTTTTCCAGCTTTTCAAGAGAGCCGGAAAGTCTTGAGGTGACAGATGTCCTCATCGTATATTGTTTAACAACAAAGATACTGGTGCCAACAGTCTGGTTATAATGACATATGTTAACCTTACAGGTGATATTGGTTTAAAACCAAAATGCTGAAATCGACAAAGATGCGGACCCCGGAACAACATATCATCGGAAAATTAGATATATTTGCCCATTAAAATATAGCTTGAAAGTGAAGCAGTATCACGATCTACTTCGGCACATTCTGGATCACGGCATCGAGAAACAAGACCGTACCGGTACAGGGACAATAAGTGTATTTGGCTATCAGATGCGTTTCGACCTCGGTGAAGGTTTTCCCCTAGTCACCACAAAAAAACTCCATTTGAAGTCAATCATTTATGAGTTGCTGTGGTTTCTCAGAGGAGATACAAACATTGCCTATCTTAATCAAAATGGGGTATCGATATGGAATGAATGGGCTGATGCCAATGGTGACCTTGGGCCGGTTTACGGCAAACAATGGAGGTCTTGGTCAGGTCCAGACGGCAAGGTGACAGATCAGATATCGGAAGTCGTCCACCTGCTTAAAACAAACCCTGACTCCAGACGTATGGTAGTCAATGCATGGAATGTTGGAGAATTGAGTCAGATGGCACTGACGCCATGCCATTGTCTGTTTCAGTTTTACGTCGCAGAAGGAAGGCTATCTTGCCAGCTTTATCAAAGGTCGGCAGACACTTTTCTGGGTGTGCCTTTTAACATAGCATCGTATGCTTTGCTGACGATGATGATGGCACAGGTCACAGGCTTGCAGCCGGGAGAGTTTATCCATACTTTCGGCGATGTACATCTTTATAAAAACCACATAGAGCAGGCCGAACTGCAACTTACCAGAAGTCCTAGGCCTCTGCCTAAAATGATAATCAATGGTGAAGTTAAGTCCATTTTTGACTTTAAATTTGAAGATTTTACTTTAAAGGATTATGATCCGTTTCCTCACATCAAGGCGGCGGTTTCTGTTTGATACTAAACATCAGACATGGCTGTCCCAACCATAGAAACAGAACGATTTTTTTTGAGACCCGCAGTTCCAGAAGATGCCCAAGGTTTTTTTGAGCTAGACTCAGACCCAGAGGTGCACAGATATCTCGGCAAAAAGCCGGTTAAATCACTGGAAGAATGCCACAGAATAATAGAATGGCTCATGCATCAATACGAATCCTACCACACAGGCAGGTGGGTAATCGAGGACAAGGCTTCAGGCGAGTTTATCGGATGGGCAGGCCTGAAATTTGTGCGTGAAGAAACCAATGGAATGGTGGACTTTTACGATGTAGGTTACAGGCTCAGGAAAAAATTTTGGGGCAGGGGCATAGCTTCTGAATGTGCCAAAGCATCAGTGAGGTATGGTTTTAACACCATGGGGCTGAAAGAAATTTTTGCGGCTGCTGATGCGGAGAATGGTGCTTCAATCCGTATTCTCGAAAAATGTGGATTTGGCTTTGAGGGCCGATTTTTATATGACGCCTCGGTGCACAACTGGTATCGTCTGGATGCTCTTAGCTGGGCAATGCGGAGTACTGATATTTAATTAGCTTTGCAGTCAAATTTTTTAAAAATGTCAGTTTCTACTCCAATGCACCAAAAGATGAGGATCTATCACAGGTATCTGGGTTTTTTTCTAATGGGCATCATGGCTGTTTATGCCATCAGCGGTATACTTTTGATATTCAGGGATACGGATTTTCTTAAAAGTGAAAAAGTGATACAAAAAACAGTAGATCCGGGCCTCAGTACGGATAATCTGGGCAAGGCTCTGGGCATCAAGCAATTGAAGGTAAAAGGAGAAGAAGGTAATAGAATCCTGTTTGAACATGGATTTTATGATATAGCAACCGGAGCTGCGGAGTACAAGGTAAAAGAACTGCCCAAACCACTTGAAAAAATGACCCGTCTCCACAAGGCAAAGTCAGCTGACCCATTGTTTTTTATGAACATCTTCTTTGGGTTGTCGCTTTTGTTTTTTGTGGTATCATCGTTTTGGATGTTTATGCCCGACACTCCGGTATTTAAAAAAGGAATGTATTTTATGGCGGGGGGAATCCTGTTGATGCTGGCCATGTTGTTGATCTGAAGAGGGTCTTTTCGCCGTAAGGCAAAAAAGAAGAAGCAAAAACAATTTTGTACACTGAGCCTCTATTCAGGGTCTACCCAAGTAAAATCATTGCCTTCTGAACGACATGCATTGCAAGGGGCAATGTATCGCTACGCACATAAATGATTGCTGATAGAGCCAGACACGGGACTCGAACCCGCGAC
>JAKQGD010000129.1 GCA_029573365.1 Bacteroidota bacterium
CTGGCTCGACCATATGAATGACAAAAATCTCGAAAAAGTAGAGGCCCTAAGCCGCAATGTTCAGCCCGAGGATCTCGCCACCATTATATATACCTCAGGGACCACAGGAAATCCCAAGGGGGTCATGCTGACCCACAGCAACATTATATCTGTTGTAGAAAGTTGTGAAACCCTGCTGCCTGTCAACCGAAATGACAAGGTACTCAGTTTCCTGCCACTTTGCCACATTTTTGAAAGGGCAGTGCTTTATGTATACACTTCCCTGGGTGTACAGGTGTACTTTACAGGCACAGACAATCTAGGTGGAGAGTCAGGAGACCTGGCACAGGTTAAACCACATTATTTCACCACAGTGCCGCGATTGCTCGAAAAAGTGTACGAAAAGATATACAACAAGGGACTTGCCTTGACAGGATTGAAAAAGAGCCTGTTTTTCTGGGCACTCCATCTTACCGACGACTTCGAACACGGTAAAAAATTTACAGGCCTGGATGCCATTAAAAGAAAAGTAGCCGACAAGCTTATCTTCAGCAAATGGAGAGAGGCCCTCGGCGGCAATGTAAGGGCGATAGCTACAGGAGCAGCGGCGTGTCCTGCTAAAATCGCCAGAGTCTTTTCGGCAGCAGGCATTACCATCACTGAGGGCTACGGCCTTACGGAAACATCACCGGTACTGACTCTAAACCACTATTTTGACGGTAGCAATAAAATCGGAACCGTAGGAGTAAAGCTGGATATGTGCGACATCATTATAGACCGCAGCGAAGGCGAATACAACGAAGGCGAAGGTGAGATTCTGGCAGCAGGACCCAATATTATGCAAGGCTATTATAAACAGCCTGAGCAAACATCCGCCGTATTTAAAGAGGTCAACGGAAAGACCTATTTCCGCACAGGTGACATTGGAACTTTTGTTGATGGACCTAATAACAAAACATACCTCAAAATCACAGACAGGAAAAAAGAGCTCCTCAAAACTTCAGGTGGCAAGTATGTGGCTCCGGCACCTATTGAGTCCCTGCTCAAAGAAAGTTTTCTTATCGAACAGGCCATGGTGGTAGGTGACCAGCTTAAGTTTGTTTCTGCTTTGATTACCCCTTCGGTTGAAGCACTGCAAAAATGGTGCGAACTCCACGATATCTCCTGGACCAATGAAGCAGAAATACTGAAAAATGAAAAAGTAGTGGCAAAATACCAGTCAATAGTGGATGAAGTCAATTCTAATTTTGGCCACATCGAACAAATAAAGAAGTTTGCCCTCCTGCCCGTCACGTGGGACCCTGTCAGAACCGACGGCACAGAATCAGAACTTACACCCACCATGAAACTAAAGAGGAGGGTCATCCAGCAAAAATTTGCGGCTGAGATTCAAAAGATGTATGCTGACTGATTCTGATGCACTTTAGACTTGTATCTCCGGACTCACTGGATGAGGCCCGCTGGGATGCTCTGGTCAGTCAGTCACCATATCCCAGGTTGTATGGAAGACGTTGGTACCTGGATGCCATGTCGGAACACCGTTGGATGGCCATAGTAGGCGGTGACTACCAGTGTATCATGCCGGTGATGGTTCGCTCCTATCTATTTTTCAGCATTGTCAGGCCTCCTTTCCTGTGCAGGCAGATGGGTCCTTATTTTTCGGCAAACGAAGACCACAACGCCAGCTGTCACGAGCTTAATTCTTTCCTGAAAAAAAAATTTATCCTCGTAAATCACCTAGTCAGTGATGCCTGGGGCGATAATTCCGCTGCGGCTCCACGCCAAAACCACATACTGTGGCTGGGAAAAAATTATGTAGCCCTGGCCGAAAATTATAACAGGAACACACGGAGAAACATAAATAAGGCCATACATCAGGGTTCAGTTATAGATGAAGTTACAGATATACATCGGTTTATCAGATTCATGTCCGATAACGATACGACAGGCACAATAGCCAAAATAAAACATCAGATAACTACAATGGTCGATAAATCTATGCAACTGGGTCAGGGACATATTCTTACCGCTTACCGCGAAAAAAACCGCGACATGGCCATGGCCTTTTATATCGAAGAATCAGACCGCATATACTTTATACTTTGTGCTTCTGACAAAGAAGGCAAGGATACCAAGGCTATGTATCAAATCATCGACCACATCGTCAGAAAATATGCAGGTTCTGAAAAATACCTCGACTTTACAGGTTCTAATATTCCCAGCATCGCCCGACGCAATGAAGGATTTGGATCCATGGCCGAAGTCCACCATTATCTTAAGTTATACCGCTTTATGCGGAAATGAAAAAATCGTCAGTATGGGTCTACATCGATATTGACCCTTACTGCTTTGCAGGCTGATATGGTCAATAGCCTGTCCCTTTCTTCCATCAGTATGGCCTTTATTTTTTGAACCGCCACAGGGTCTTTTTCCATTTTTATGGTCAGCGTCCTGATGTACTGTCCTCTGAGCCTTTCGATGCCGGGTACTGCGGGACCTATTAGGCGGCTTCCTATATGCTTACGCAGGTTGCCGGCAAAGACCTCTGCAGCATGGGTCACCGTAGCTGCATTTTTATGCAGCATTTCGATGGCAATCATCCTGTAAAAAGGCGGATATTTATATTGTTTCCTTTCGGAGGATTCCCTGGTATAAAACCTGTCATACAGATGCAGCATGGTCTCCGTGATCACCGGATGTGATGGATCGAAGGTCTGGATGATGACCCTGCCCTGTTTTTCTCTGCGGCCCGCCCTACCCGACACCTGGGTCATAAGCTGGAAGGCACGCTCGTTTGCCCTTAGGTCGGGATACCTTAGGATAGAGTCAGCATTGAGTATTCCCACCAGAGAAATGTTATCAAAATCTAGCCCTTTGGTAATCATCTGAGTACCTATCAGTATGTCTATATCCTTTTCTTCAAAATCCTGGAGGATAGATTCAAAACTGGCCTTTGTCTTTGCCGTATCAAGGTCCAGACGTCCCACCTTCGACTCCGGAAAAGTCTCCTTTATCAGTTCTTCTATCTTTTCTGTGCCAAAGCCTGTTTCCAGCAATTCATGGCTGCCGCAGGCAGGGCATGTTTCCGGCCTACGGGTACGGAAGCCACAATAATGGCATCGCAGTTCCTTAAAGGCCTTGTGTATTGTCAGGTGTACATCACAGTTGGCACATCCTGCCTTCCACCCGCATAGCTTACAGTGCAGTGTGGGAGCATAACCCCTGCGGTTTTGAAACAGCAAAACTTGTTCCCCGGCTTCAAGGGCCTGACGTATGGCCAACAGCATTTCCTGGCTCAGCAATCCGTCAAACCGCTTGTCCTTGTACTCCTGCCTGATGTCCACCACCGTAATTTTAGGAAGGACAGACTCTCCATGCCTGTCAGCCATGGTCACCAGTCCGTACTTGTCTGCACAGGCATTGGCATAGGACTCCAGACTGGGGGTGGCACTGCCCAGGATGATACTTGCCCCGGTGAGATGCGACATATATACGGCAGCATCCCTGGCATTGTATCTTGGATTAGGATCGTTTTGTTTAAATGATGGATCGTGCTCTTCGTCCACAATGATGAGGCCGAGATTATGGTATGGTAAAAACAATCCCGATCTGGCAGCAATGACTATTTTTCCACCATGCATTACGGCATTCCACAGTTCGACACGTTCCTGACTGTTCATGCGGCTGTGATACACCAGTACTTCCTGGCCAAACACTGCTTTCAGCCTTTGCACCATGTGCGTAGTGAGTGCAATCTCAGGCAGAAGATACAACACTTGTTTGCCGGATTTCAGTTGTTCACCTATAAGTTCTGAATAAACCCTGGTCTTTCCGCTGCCGGTTACTCCATATATAAGTACCGGCTTACCCTGAGTAAAACACTCCCTGATACCGCAAATTGCCTGCAACTGCTGTACACTCAATGGCTGCATATCACTTGAATCCTTGTTTGCCTCTTCAGCTGCAGAAAAGATCCTGCTTTGCACTTTTTTCTCGACGATAAACAGCCCTTTTTTAACCATGGCCTGGATAACGGACGTGTCGGTCGATGCTATTTTGCACACTTCTGATACTGGCAGACTCCTGGTTTTATTGCCGGCCAGCTGAATAAATGCCAGGAAAGCCCTGGTCTGTTTGTCCGATCTTTCCACCAGACCTATGGCTTCTGACATCAATTCGGGGTCATCTGCATACCTCGGAGCAAGAGTCATGTAATTGGTCGTTCGTGGCTTAAATTTTTCTATAAGCTCTTCCTTAATCGTCACTATACGTTTATCTATCAGACTCCTGATAACCGGAAATACAGTCTTCCGGTTGAGGATATCACGTATCTCGTTGATTGTCAATTCGTTTCGGATATGTACCGCTTCAGCTACCAGGTACTCATCATCCGTAAGTATACTTTCCAGTTCGTCACTGTTTCCTGTAAATACTATTCTGGTTTCGCTTTCGAGCTTCAGACCTGAGGGCATGGCTACATTGAGCACTTCGCCCAGGGTACAACAGTAATATTCTGCCACCCATTGCCAGAACTTAAGCTGCGTCTCAGTAACCAGGGGCATTTCATCCATGATGTCTATAATGGCCTTTGGCTTATGATCCAGGCTCATTTCCTCATGCAGCTCGTATACTATGGCTGTATATAGTTTGTTGCGTAAAGATACCTCTACCCTAGTACCCCTTTGTATCCTCTCCGCAAGTGTCGGCGGCACAGAGTAGGTATATGGTCGAGGCAAAGCCAGCGGAAAGATGACAGAAGCGTATTTAGGAACCAAGGGCGGCTATTTAGAGCAAATATAGTCAAAAAGGGCTATATCCCGTAGATTTTACGCATCTCCCATAGTACGATACCCGCACATACGGACACATTTAGAGAGTGTTTGGTGCCAAACTGAGGAATATCGACACACACATCTGCCATTAAAATGACTGATTCACTAACTCCCTCTACTTCATTGCCAAAAATAACGGCCGTTTTTCCCTTTGCGGGAATATAAGGGCCCAAAGTTTGCGAATGGCTTGTTTGCTCCACAGCTACAATATTATACCCATCAGACCTGAGTTTATCGATAGCGGCCGCTACATCAGAGGCATATTCCCAATCCACGGATTCCGTTGCTCCTATGGCCGTCTTGTTTATTTCTCGGTTTGGAGGCGTAGCCGTGATGCCACAAAGGATGATTTTTTCAATGGCAAATGCATCGGCAGTCCTAAAAACGGATCCGACATTGAGGGCCGAGCGTACATCATCCAAAACCACAGTGACAGGAATTTTATCCGCTCCTTTGAACTGTTCGTTGGTCAGTCTGCCCAGTTCATCAGTTCTGAGCTTTTGGTTCATTTGATTTTTCCGTCCTTTAATGCAGCCCTAATAAAACTTACAAACAAGGGATGTGGATTTTCGACTGTACTCTTAAGCTCGGGATGGAACTGAACACCTACAAAATATGGGTGATCCTTAAGCTCGACGATTTCTACCAGGCCTGAGTCGGGATTTTTGCCGGTAGCTATCATTCCTGCCCGCTCCATAACTTCCAGATATTGGTTATTAAATTCGTACCTGTGTCTGTGACGCTCCCATATTTCCGTTTTGCCGTAAGCTTTATGGCTCAGGGAGTTCTTTGACAGTTTACAGGCGTAGGCTCCCAGTCTCATGGTCCCACCTTTTGCCGTGATTTTTTTCTGATCCGGCATGAGGTCGATCACCGGCTCAAGGGTATCAGGATTGACTTCGGTGGAATCAGCACCGTCAATACCGAGCACATTGCGGCAAAATTCCACAACGGCACATTGCATACCCAGACATATGCCAAAAAAAGGTATTTTGTTTTCCCTGACATATCTTATGGCTTCCAGCTTGCCGGCTATGCCTCTTTCGCCAAAGCCCGGAGCTACGAGAATGCCGTCGAGTCCGGCCAGTTTTATTTTCGCTTCGCTGGCATCCAGGGTTTCAGAGTGGAGAGGCACTACCCTGACCTTGCATTCGTTTTCGGCACCTGCATGCAGGAATGCCTCATGGATGGACTTGTAAGCATCCTGGAGTTCGTTATATTTTCCTACCAGTCCGATGGTAACTTCCCTAGTGGGATTTTTGAGCTTGCCCAGAAACTCCTTCCAGTTTACAAGGTCGGGCTCCGGCATATTTTTCATACCCAGTTTTTTGAGCACGGTTTTGTCGAGGTTTTCTTTGAGCATCAGCAAAGGAACATCATAAATGGTCTCCGCATCTATGGCTTCGATGACCGATTTTTCATCCACATTGCAAAAAAGAGCCAGTTTAGCCCTCAGTTCTCTGGGCAATGGGTACTCAGTACGACACACCAGGATATCAGGCTGTATACCCGCCTGGAGCAGCTCCTTGACGGAATGCTGGGTAGGCTTAGTTTTCAGTTCCCGGGCAGCTTTGAGATAAGGAATCAGGGTCAGGTGTATAGACACACAATTTTCCTTGCCGAGATCCCATCTGAGTTGTCTTATGGCTTCCAGGTAGGGCAGTGACTCTATGTCTCCCACCGTACCGCCTATCTCAGTAATGATGATGTCATAATCATGGCCCTTTTCGAGAAGTGTGGCACGCCTTTTTATTTCGTCGGTGATATGAGGAATGACCTGCACGGTCTTGCCCAGAAAAGCTCCTGCACGCTCTCTCTCGATGACGGTCTGATAAATGCGGCCCGTGGTCACATTGTTGGCCTGAGAGGTTGGAGTATTGAGAAAACGCTCATAATGTCCCAGGTCCAGGTCCGTTTCTGCTCCGTCTTCTGTGACGTAACACTCCCCATGTTCATAGGGATTGAGCGTACCGGGGTCAACATTGATATAGGGATCAAACTTCTGAATGGTAACTCTGAGACCCCGTGCCTGGAGCAATTTTGCCAGCGATGCTGAAATAATGCCTTTGCCAAGAGAGGATGTAACTCCGCCCGTAACAAAAATGTATTTGGCCATAAGCTTTTGAATGGTTTGCTACGGGACACAAAGTTAAGACATATTTTCCGTAAGGCCTTGTCCAGCGTGCTTTAAAAGAAGACTATTGACACTATTTAATCACTTTTTTAAATTCTGGCCATAGTTTATACAGCATTTCTTATCTTTACCTTTGGAAAATGACAGGTTATGTATTTTACCCAATCTGAACAATATGAGTCTCTTGTCAAGGGCCAAAATGGCAGACCGGATCATTATCCTGTGCCCGAAGACACGCCTGAGCTGCTTTTTTATATCCAGAGAAGTAAAAACACAAATACCGTCATTTACGAATCCAATATCAACAGTGACGGACTTCTGGATCTCAATGAACCAATAAAAATATCCTGGATCAGTTTTGAAAATCCTGACCAAACCAACAAAAAAGAGCTCAATTACATCCAGGAAAAACTGGCTTACGGTTACAAGTTTGAGGTGATTTCTCCCGAATTGATCAGATTTAGATTTGTGGCTTATGACAATATTGAGTTTTTTATGGCCCGTGTCGGAAAAAGGTTTAGAGTATTTATGTCATCCGGAACTGACCGTACACAAATTGACATGATCTATATCTATGCCGAAGATCTGGGAGTATTTCCTTTAGTGAAATTTGCCGAATTTTTTGGTAAAAATGCTGTCACTGGCGACAAATATTACAAAAAACTCATCTTTTGACCCTGTTTAATCAAACAAGGCTTATGTTCCTGCGTTTTTGCAAAAATCACAATTCCCGACATTGATGTCCCGGCATATTAAAATCTTGATATCTGCAGCCTGGTTGTCTGCCTTACTGACGGTTATTACTGTAGCAGACCTATGGTCACAGGAAGAACAGGTAAAGCCGTTGGGAGGTGCTGTGGTCGACCCTGGTTTTGGCCTGGGAGCCAATTTCCCTGCGGGAGACCTTTCGGCAAGGTACGGCGGCAACCTCAACTTTTCTGTGTCTCCCTCTTTTATCACCGCTAAAAACTGGATACTGCAGGGCGATTTTATATATCTTTTTGGCAACAATGTCAAAGAAGATGTCCTTGCACCTCTCCGCAACAGCTCAGGGCTGATACCCGGAGATGACGGACAGGTGGCTGATGTTTTCCTGAGGGAAAGAGGCTTGTATATAGGTTTGGGAGGAGGCAGGTTATTTCCGCTCCGTAGCGGGAACAAATCCGGCATCAAGGCTGTGATAAGCGGAGGCATCCTACAACATGGAATACGGTTTGTGGACGAAAGAAATTCTATACCGCAGCTAAGGGCAGGCAGAAGCAAGGGATATGACCGCCTCACCAGAGGGTTTGCCCTCAAAGAGACCTTAGGCTATAAACTTATGACCCGCAACGGAAGGATGAATTTCGAACTCAACTTTGATTTTATCCAGGGCTTCACCTCAGAAGTACGGGCCTTCAATTTTGATACCGGACTGCCTACAAATAAGTCTCGCCTGGACCTGCTGTTTGGTATCAGGCTGGTATGGAATCTGCCATTTTATCTTGGCTCAGAAGAGGTCGTTTATTACTGATGGATGACTCTCGCTGACAAGCTTATATTCCACCTTTACACTCTGGCCATCAGAGCCGGCGATTTATACATCAGCATAGGCAGCCTTTTCAGCGATAAGCTTAAAAAAATGAGGCATGGACGCGACCAGAGTATGGACAGGCTTCCTTCATGGAATTTAAATGCCGGGGCAGGACCTGTCATTTGGATGCACTGTTCATCACTGGGAGAATTCGAACAAGGCAGACCCCTGATCGAGGACCTGAAAAAGAAAGTAAAGGGCTTACGTGTGGTGCTGAGTTTTTTTTCGCCGTCAGGCTATGAAATAAGAAAAGATTATCCGATGGCTGACTTCATTTTTTATCTTCCATCAGATCTGCCACGGGCTTGCCGCCAAATGGCTGAATGCATAAAACCCGATGCTTTCATCCTTGTCAAATATGACCTGTGGTGGAACATTATCAGTGTATTACAAGAAAAAAACGTGCCTGTATTTCTGATCTCTGGATTGTTCAGGGGAAATGAGTACTATTTTAAGGCGATATCAAGGACTTTTAGTCATTGTTTAAGGCAATTTGCAGGCATTTTTGTACAAGACAAAAACTCTCTAGCTGTGCTGGCCGAAAAGGGTTTTAAAAATGTTTATTTAGCCGGTGACACTCGTATAGACAGAGTGAAAGAAAGAGCAGCAACCGCTGTGATACCGGAAAAGCTGACCGCAATGGCGTCCGGTAAGAAAGTAATAGTTTATGGCAGTATTTGGCCTGCAGACTTAAGGGTGATAAATACATTGGTGCAGATGCCGGGTAACTACCTTCATATCATAGCCCCACATGACATCAGCCCATCCAGCATCAATACAATCAGCGACAAACTCAGGGCGACACCGTGCCTATGGTCAGAACATAAATGGACATCTGATGTGATCATCGTAGACAACATAGGGCTTCTGAGCAGCCTGTACAAAACAGCATTTTGTGCATACATAGGCGGAGGCTTTGGCAAAAGCATACACAATATACTCGAACCCGCTGCCTATGGCATCCCGGTGTTATTCGGACCACGGCACCACAGATTTGTTGAGGCTTCGGAGCTTATCAGGCTCGGAGGAGGCTTTGAAATAAAAAAAGAAAAAGAGGCCGAAGACCTCATCAGAGCTTTTGAGTCGGATCCTGATTTATATCAAAAAGCATGCAGGGCCAGCCACAGTTATATCAGCCGCAACTCAGGTGCGACTAAAATTATTTCAGAAAAAATATCGGCTTTGATAAGGCCGGGACTAATTTTGCGTCCATGAATTCATTTTCCAGGGTTGTTTTGCCCGATTTCAGTGATCTGCATATCCTAGTAGTGGGTGATGTAATGACAGACCGATACATGTCGGGGCGTATATCCAGGATTTCTCCGGAAGCACCGGTACCTATTTTTGAATTGGGTAGCGTAGAAAACAGGCTGGGAGGTGCTGCAAATGTAGCCATCAATCTTCTGGCTTTGGGAGCCAAGGTCACTCTTGCCACCATCATAGGTGACGACACCGAAGGTGAGACAATAAACATTATGCTGCAAAATATCCCGGGCCTCAGCTGCATTGTCACCCGCATAAACGGACGTAAAACAACAGTCAAAACAAGGGTAATGGCATCAAGCCAGCATATACTCAGGATAGACTCCGAGGATACCGTTGAAATCAGCGAGGCAGACAGTATGCTTATCGCCCAAAGGATAAAAGAATACAGCACGGTCCATAAAATAGATGGTATCATCTTGCAGGACTACAACAAGGGACTGCTGACAGAATCCCTGATCCATACTGTCATAGACAATGCAAACCACGAGGGTACACCGACCTTCGTAGATCCCAAGGAAAAAAATTTCTTTGCCTACAGACATTGCACACTGTTTAAGCCAAACAACAAGGAGGCTATGAGATCGACGGGTCAGCACATCCTCGACCCGGCAAGGGCCGATGCCATAATCAGAGCCAGACTAAACCACAAAATTACTGTCATAACTCTGGGCAAGGACGGAATGTATTTGCATGACGACCAATCTTCGATGACAGTGCCTACATCTCCAAGGGATATATCAGATGTGTGCGGTGCCGGTGACACAGTGATCAGTGTACTTACCTGTTGTTATATCAAGGGCTTGGACATGGCCATGATGGCCCGAATCGCCAATGCTGCCGGTGGCCAGGTATGCGAACACCCGGGCGTAGTGCCGGTAAATAGAAAAAGTCTGGAATCGGAACTACTGGGACCATTTCCGCTTTAGATTAGTTTGCCGAATAATATATTGATGACAGGTCTTTTAGCGACCTTTTTATTTCTGTTATTTTGTTAAAGTAAGATAAACGAAATTAAAATTTAATATTTTTAACGACTTACAAAAAGTGTTGTGAGGTGGGCACAAAAAGAATTGAATGGCCAGACCGAAAAAATTCAAAATTGTATTCCCAAAGACATTTCAATTTGCCAAAATGCATTACTTTTACAACTTGCAAATGATAATTATTCATCAATAAACCAAATCAAAATCATTTTATTATGCGAAGATTTTTTACAAAAAACGTGTTTATCGTGATCGCATGTTTATGGTCGGTCCATCTGATGGGTCAGACTATCAACACACTCACGGTTAATTCCCCGGCAGGAATTGCAGGTGATTATGCTGCAGTCAGGGCTCAGTTTGGCAATCAAAGCAATGACCCTATCAACGGAAACGCTACTTTCGTCAACGATGGTACAGCAAAGCCTTATGAGGGCTGCATGCCTGCCACCAACAATATTACAGGCCTTATCGCATTTATCGACAGAGGAACCTGTCAGTTTGGAGCAAAGGCCCTAAACGCTCAGACCCAAGGTGCTGCTGTTGCCATCATTTGCAACAATGCTGCAAACGCTGCTCAGGCACCGTTTCCAATGGTACCAGGCGATGTGGGAGCTCAGGTGACTATACCTACTTATATGATTTCATATGCTGACTGTCAGAAAATAAGAGCTGACATCATCGCAGGAGGAGTAAGTGTCACTTTGAGAAATACATGTGCCAATACATCTTCTTACGGACCCACAGTTGTATGGGGTAAGACTCCAGGTCAGGGCGACTTCAAAGGCGGCCTCAATGACTGGACAGTAGACAAAGAAAATACCTGGGAATATGTGGCTGATGGCAACATCAACAAAGGTGCTTACGGTGGAGTGCAGATGACTTCATTCAGTGCCTGTGACGGTGTCATGGCCTTTAATTCTGACTTCCTAGATAATGGAGGTGTTGCAGGTGATTTTGGTGCGGGTCTTTGCCCTGCTCCTTGTAGCGGTGCCCTAATTTCGCCTACCATAGACCTGAGCGGGCAGAACATTGAAGGTATCGTAGTAGAATTTCACCAGGCCCTACGCCAGTTCCAAAGCCAGTTTTACCTGATAACCAGCAAGGACGGCGGACTTACCTGGCCGGATACTGTTCAGTTTAACACTGAATATCCAGTAAACTCCAATGCCATTTCCGGAGAAAGGAAGAGGCTGGCACTTGTAGGTTATGCAGGCGTTACTTCTTTTAGAATGAAATTTGAATATGCAGGTAACTACTATTACTGGGGTATTGATGACGTTGTAATCATCAACGAAAGCAAGGCTGATGTAAAAGTCAACGAAAACTTCTATGCTGCTGCTCCGACTCTCAGAACACCAGCAAGCCAGGTATCTGAGATGCCATTCCTTACTGATGTATCCAACATAGGTAATGGAAACGCCACCGGTGTAAAAGTAGACCTCGTTATTACTGACCCTCAGAACATGAATGCAGAGCTGGTTAAAATAACGAACAACTATGGAAATCTTGATGCAGGAATTGTACAGGAAAACAAGCCTTTCCCTGACACTTATACTCCTCCTGCCGTACCTGGCAGGTACAACGGAAGCTATACCATCACTTCGGCAGAAGATCCTACCGGTACAAACAACACGGCAGCATTCTTCTTTGATGTGACAGAAAATACTTTTGGTAACCTGTTGGCAGAAGCCGATGTCACACCGGCCAACTATATGGGTTATGTACTTGACCCATGGGTAGTAGGAGACGAAGTTACTTATTACTCTGCAGGAAACGTGTACTACGTAAAAGATGGCAAGGACATAACCGTTGACAAAGTTAGATTTGGTCTGACCAATGACATTGCCAATGTTAATGAGACAGGATTTGTATATGTAGACGTGTACGAATGGATTGACGAAGACAATAACAATGAGTGTGCTCCTCTCGAAAGAGTGAAGGTGGGTACAAATTCTGTCTTCCTGGATGCTGCCATTGAAAATGCAAGATTTATCGAAGTTCCGGTCTGGGCTCTTGACAACGAAGGCAATGCAAACGAAGGTGTTGAAGTTAACCTGAAAGACAATACCACATATGTCGTAATGGCTCATACTGCACCACTCGATCCTTCTGTTGAAAGATATCAATTACTGGGATACACCGGCAGAACTTTTACTGCATTTGACAGAAGCACCAACTATTCTGCTGCATCTCTGGCATTCGATACTCTGGGCATTTCCAGAAATGCAGGTTCCCTTTACGGTCTTACAGGAACCAGCGAAACCGACGTTGAGGAAAGGAATTTCGAAATAGTACAGAACGGCTCTACTCAGTCAGCAGTATTTGTAGAAATGGACATCAAAGAGTCTACATCTACTTATGATGTTGCAAAAAATACCGAGGTAAAAACCTTCCCTAACCCTGCTTCAAGAGAACTTTATATAGACATCAGACTGGAAAAAACAGCCGGCAGTGTCCTTGTAGAGCTTGTGGGCATAGATGGCAGGAAAGCCGCCTCAAAAACCTTTGACAATGTCAGGGATTCAAGACTCAAGCTTGACCTGGGCAACGTAGTTTCTGGTACATACAATGTACTTATCCATACCGATAATGGTGTTGTAGCCAAGAAAGTAGTGGTACAGAAGTAAGATTTGAAAACAAAATAAAGTTTTAGAAAGGTCGGCAGTTTTGTCGGCCTTTTTTTTAGCTTGTTATATACATTTTTTTGTATATTTGAATATTATTAACAATTAAATTCAATTTTATGCAAACACTAAAATT
>JAKQGD010000134.1 GCA_029573365.1 Bacteroidota bacterium
CAGTCAATCATGTGTAGTCACGGATAATGTGGTTATAGGGCAGCCCACACCCATTCAAAGCAACTGTTCGGCAAGTGCTGTTACCGGACATGGTGCGGATGATGGATATGCAATTATTAACATCACTGGCGGCATTCCAAACTATCAGATATCATGGTCAGGTCCCTTGAACGGTTCTATTGACAACAGGCCAACAGGCGACAACAACATCAGCGACCTTAAACCTGGTAATTACACAATAACAGTAACTGACAACAATGGATGCTCAGGCACCTGCAGTTTTACTGTTGATGACAAAGACTGTGGCGTTGCATTGAACGCATTAGTAACAGACGCTTCGTGTTTTGGTATATGTGACGGAGAGATCTCACTGGAGTTGACTGGGTTTACGGGTCAGACCACAATTGATTGGGGTATGAGTGAATGGTCAGGAAAAACAAAACTCACCGAACTTTGCAGTGGCAACTACAAAGTGACCGTTACTGATTCCAGAGGATGTTCATCCCAGCTGACCTCAATGACTTTAACTCAGCCTGATGAGATTATGTTAGATCTAACTTCAGACAAAGACAAAGTAAAATTAAACGAAACTTTCGGATTACATCTGGATGTGCTGAATCCCGGAATTACAGTAACAAACATAATCTGGAATAATACTTCATTATTAAGTTGTGACAATTGTTACGATCCAACAGCCCAGATAAAACAGCCTACCGTATTTCTGGTAACTGTGACTGACAGTTTAGGATGCGAAGCAACAGACAGCGTTTTTGTCGATATTTTGAAAGTCAGACAGATTGATTTTCCAAACATCATTCATGTGGGAAGCAGCGGAGGCAACCATATTTTCTACCCCAAAGGCAGCACCGATGATGTTGTAATGGTTGAAGAACTAAAGATTTTTGACAGATGGGGCAACATGGTGTTTGAAAACAGACAATTCGAAATCAATTCCCCGGAAGAAGGATGGGATGGAAACTATCGCGGAGTGCTGGTCAATCCCGGAGTCTTTGTTTATTTCTCTAGACTTCAGTTTGAGGACGGGTCGGTAATCTTATACAAAGGAGACCTGACTGTCATCAGGTAACAAAATACATTGTTGGAATTTTATGTTAATGGAAGGCTGTGCCAAAAGTGGTACAGCTTTTTTTTTGTCTGTTTTTTGTCATTTTTTGTTTGAAATATGAAGCGAAGAGTTATATTTTAATAAAATTAGGTATTATTGGACGCTGTTTGGTTTAATATTTTTAATTTTGTAAAATATCAGTTTCATTCCAACATTTCCAATGCCGGGCTCTAAGCAAATATTGTTGTGTTTAATATTGACAATCTGTGCCACGGGTATATACTTATTGGCTCAAAAGGCAATAAGAACCAAAAAACCATATTATACAATTCTGGCGTCTTTGATGGCTATTATTGGCTATATGTTCTTGTTCGAACTAATCATTTTATTATTTGGAAAGCTAACAGATAATTTTTTTGTAGTCCTGTCTTCTTATTTATTTTATCCGGCAATCCTCGCCCTGGGTCCCTGCATATATCTGTATGTTAAATCATTTTCACTAAGCTTGCAGGACAATATTACCCTCAAAAACAATATAAAACATTTTATACTTCCGATCTTCCTGCTGATTATAAATCTATTTTCCTTTTTTGCTTTGAGAAACCTGGAAGAAGGTAGTCAGAATTTTATTCTGTTGACAAATGTTGTTACTTACCTTAATTTTTCAATTTTTTTCCTAGTATTCCTGCTTCAGAATATATTTTACATTTACATATCATGGGTGACTTTTTCCAGACATAAAAGTGATTACCAGCTTGACCGGGATGAAACCGCCAAAACCCTTAGGTGGATCTGGATTTTTATGATCAGTTACATTATTATTCTGGGATTGACCTATTTGTTCCAGACCAATTTAATGAAATCTGGCAAATTCGTGTTGAGAATTATTTTGACAGCATATCTGGTTTTTGTCATTTATTTTGGCCAGAAAAACTATGAAGAACTCAATAATAAAGAGGATCAGAGAAACAAAGATGATAACTACATTGATCAGGCAACAAAATCCAAAATAACTGATCAGTTGAAAAAAGCAGTTGAAGGGGACAAAATTTTTTTAGACCCTGAAATGAATCTGCAGATTCTTGCCTCAAAAATAAACACCAATACTAAATATCTGTCAAGGTACATCAACCAGGTGCATAACAAGAGTTTTACAAATTATATAAACGAATTAAGGGTAGATGAAGCTAAAAAACTGATGTTGACAGAAGATACACGGAATTATACCCTGGAAACCATTGCGTCTATGTGCGGTTTTAACTCAAAATCAGCTTTTAACACCGCCTTTAAAAAAGTTGTAAATCAAACGCCTTCGGAGTTTCGCGAACAGTCCATGGCAGCATCCTGATTACAAGTTTGTTTGGATTCACAGAATCAGTACTTATCACCTAGCTGAATATCAAACTGGCTTTATAATTTTACGGATTTTACCGGTGTTTCCATGACCATTACGCCTAGATTATTTTTTATTTTATACTTTGTTTTTATTGGTTTAAGCAAAATCAATTCGCAGTTTGTCTTTTACAACGAGGACAGACAGTTGACTTTTCCTTATGGCGGAGGGCTCAGAAATCCGCAGTTTTCATCTTTTGATTTTAATAAGGATGGCCACGATGACTTGTTTTGTTTTGACAGAGCTACTTTCCTGGCCTCGGTTTACATAAATAAAGGGGTTCAGATGCAGGTTGATTACAGCACGGATTCCATGTTTGTATCTGCATTGCCCCGCCTTTACCATTGGGCTCTCATAAGAGACTTTAATTATGACGGGGTTCCTGATATTTTTACTGCCCCGGAGAATGACAAAGAAAAAATGGTTGTATGGAAAGGTATCCAAAATTCAGGGGGTAACCTGGCTTTTTTGGAGTACAACGGCTATAAACCGCTGGAAGAAAAGACCGACTCTATAAGCCGGATAACAATTAAAATTCCGTTTGTATCTACTTCTGATGTGTATGACGTGGATGGAGATGCTGACCTGGATTTGCTTTTTTTTAACAATGACGAAACCTCCCTTACAGTTCTGAAAAATATTTCAAACCACCCTGACAGCCTTTTTTTTGGGGACAGAGAAGATTGTTTTGGCAGGTTTAGGATAAATGTTTTTGACTCATCTGTAGACCTAAGCGACAACCAGGACGAATGTGCTGATGGTATGAAGATTGCCATTGTTCATGGCGGTTCATCGGTTACTGGCTATGACCTCAATTGTGACGGTCTGGTTGATGTAATATTAGGAGACGGCAAAACCAATAAGCTAAATTTCCTGTCCAACGGCGGGGAACCAGGAAAAGACTGGATGACAAATGTCACCAACGGTTTTCCTAACGATAAGGCCAGAATTTCATCGTGGATGACAGCTTGTTTTTCAGATATGGACAATGACGGCATCACAGATGTGTTGACGAGCCAGCTGGATGGACTCAACGGACAATCCAGAAAACATATCAGGCCATTTATCAATAAGAGCTCGGAGTGTGTGCCGGCAGATTTCGAACCATGCTGCGATGATTTCCTTACAGAAGAAATGCTGTATTTTGGTGTGGCTTCGCACCCTGCGGCAGTAGATATTGATCTAGACGGATATAAAGATTTGGTTGTTGGTTCACATGAAGTGGACTCTACAGGTAAGTTCATTCCCAAGCTGAGTCTCTGGATGAATCGTGCTGATGGGGATTTGCGGACCTTTGTTTTGACAGATGGAGATTTCTTACAACTTTCGTCCTTTCAGGGCATCTCCGGGGGCAGGGCGGCACCGGCATTTGGAGACCTTGACGATGACGGCGACTATGACCTTATAGTGGGAGATGGTTACGGGCGACTCCACTTTTTCCAAAACGAGGCAGAAGAATCCATGACTGCGGTTTTTTCAGATCCGGTTATTGATTTTGGTTCGCTGTATGTCGGATTAAATGCAGTGCCCTTCATCTCCGATATCGACGGCGACGGACTAAACGACCTCACCATTTCAAGATGGAGACATGGCGTTCATTTCTATCGGAATATTGGCAGCAAGGGATTTCCTCAATTTAATCCAGACCCTGCAGCCCCAGGCAATCTGGCAGACCTTGGCAATATGTTTCTTAACTATAGCGATCCGGACGAACTCAACGGGGCTATATCCTTTTATGAAAATGAGGAAATGAAATATGCTGTCATGGGTTACCGGGGTGGTCAGTTGAGGGCGTTCAGGGTCGGTAACGACCAGCAAAAAGACTTTGAAGAGATTAATTTTGATTTTCCTTTTTTCGGCCGCAATGTTTCGCCGGCTGTTGCTGACCTCAACAATGACGGCTATGCCGAGCTAATACTGGGAAACGAGGCCGGAGGTATTATGGTCGTACCTCATTTTTTAGATAAAGGAAGTGCAACAGAAAATCATACTTACGACCGCCTCAGGATATTTCCATCACCGGCTTATGACAAAGTCGGGATAGAATTTGGTGATGCGGTCATTGCTGAGGTTTATGACTTTTCAGGGAGGAAGGTAAATGTGGTCTTCCGCCAATGTGGATCTCAGTGTGCAGAAGCAGACATTTCCTATTTATTCCCGGGACTGTATTTTGTCAGGGCAAAAAACAGAACCACAACAAAGTATTCCGCTTTTCTAAAAATATAATTTAAAATTGTAACATTATCTTTCATAAAATAAAGATAATGAATAAATTAAGTTTAAAAATACAAATATTAAATTGTAAATAAATTTGATTATTAAACAGGCAGGAATTTCTATATCCATAAATTTGTGGTTTGGATTTCAGTCCTTAATCAACACAAAACAAACAACATCAGTATGCTCAATAAATACAGCAGGACTATTACCCAGGATCCCTCACAACCGGCCGCACAGGCCATGTTGCATGCCATTGGATTGTCGAGGGTTGATCTCGAAAAGGCTCAGGTTGGCATAGCCAGTACAGGATGGGAGGGCAACCCCTGCAATATGCATCTTAATGGGCTTGCGGCACAAATCAAGCAAGGGATAATAAATAACAATCTGTTAGGTCTTATATTTCATACCATAGGTGTAAGTGACGGCATTTCTATGGGTACAGCAGGTATGAGGTTTTCGCTGCCATCCAGAGATCTGATAGCTGATTCGATCGAAACCGTAGTGTCTGCTCAATGGTATGACGCGGTAGTAACTGTAGTAGGATGTGATAAAAATATGCCGGGTGCACTTATGGCATTGGGACGGCTCAACAGGCCTGGCATTATGGTCTACGGAGGGACCATTGCTCCAGGGTGCCACGCGGGACAAAAACTGGATATTGTATCGGCTTTTGAAGCGTTGGGAAAAAAGATCAGCGGCGAAATTTCTCAGCAGGAATATCAGGATGTCATCCTGCACGCCTGCCCGGGACCGGGAGCTTGCGGTGGAATGTACACTGCCAATACCATGGCATCGGCCATAGAAGCCATGGGCATGTGCTTGCCTTACAATTCGTCCAATCCTGCCGTCAGCAAAGAGAAGTCAGAAGAATGGAATCAACTGGGCAAAGTCGTCAGAAACCTCCTGGAAACAGACCTTAAACCCCGGGATATTGTTACTAAAAAATCCATCGAAAATGCAGTCAGGCTTATCACAGTACTGGGTGGCAGCACCAATGCCGTTCTGCATCTTTTGGCCATAGCTGATGCTTTTAATATTCCACTGACCATAGATGAATTCCAGAAATGGAGCGATACCACACCGTTTCTTGCAGATCTAAAACCAAGTGGAAAGTATGTCATGCAGGATCTTCATGAGGCGGGAGGCATTCCAGCGGTCATGAAAATGATGCTCGAACAAGGGTGGATAGACGGAGACTGTATGACCGTCACAGGCAGGACCATTGCTCAAAATCTCCGCGATATCAGGCCGGTAGGTTATGATCAGGAAATCATACACCCGGCCAATAAGCCCATCAAAGAAACCGGACACATCCAGATACTTTTTGGCAATCTCGCCACAGAAGGGTGTGTAGCCAAGATTACGGGCAAGGAAGGCGAAAAATTTTCCGGCCCTGCCAGAGTCTTTGACTCCGAGGAAGAGGCCAATGTTGCGATACAAAGCCAGGTTGTCAGACAGGGAGAGGTGATTGTTATTCGCTATTGCGGACCAAAAGGAGGGCCAGGTATGCCTGAAATGCTTAAGCCCACTTCGTTGATCATGGGAGCAGGCTTGGGCCAGACTGTGGCTTTGATTACTGACGGCAGGTTTTCAGGAGGCACCCATGGATTTGTTGTAGGACACATCACACCGGAAGCGTATGAAGGGGGTACCCTGGCCTTGCTTAGGGATGGAGATAAAGTAACCATTGACGCTACTTCAAATTCTATTTCTGTCGATCTTACAGAAGATATGCTCGAAAGTCGCAGGAGAGGCTGGAAACGGCCTGAGATGTCCACCTTGACAGGATATCTCAAAAAATACAGGCATACGGTTTCTTCCGCCAGCCTAGGATGTATAACCACCGACTTATAAAATACCCATAATACATGGACATGATACAGGTAAAATCCAATACCACCGTGACAAGGCAGAAAATAAAAGTGACAGGGGCCGAGGCCGTCATCCGTTGTTTGCTTGAAGAAGGTGTAGAGACTATATTTGGGTACCCGGGAGGAGCCAT
>JAKQGD010000142.1 GCA_029573365.1 Bacteroidota bacterium
TTGGCTCAGTAGTCGTTACCCTGACTTTCAGGTCAGACATGACAATGACAATGGCCATGGAGGTAACCGTTGATGATGTTACAAACACAACCACCTACAATTACTCATATTCATACACTGACAGCGAGGTCACCATCCAGGAGGTAGGCGGAAACCCGGAAACCACCACCTATATGATTAGCGGTAACTCACTGGTCATAAATATGGGAGGCATGGGTCTCACGACTTATACCAAAATATGATGACAAATATTCCAAAAACTGATTTAATACAATAGTTCAATGAGGTTCGGAAATGTCAGAACAAGAAAACCCGGCAACGCCAACCCCGTTACTCTGGGAATAATTTTTGCACTCGTCGGTGCAGCAGTATTCTTTTTCTTTGCCCTGCCCCCGCTGCAATATTCTGCCACATCAAAGAGCTGGCCGTCAGTGCCTGGCACCGAAATAAGCTCTGAGGTCAAAATCTGGAAAAGAGACGGCAACACTCATTACGAACCTGATATTGCCTATGACTTAACAAAAGTTCATAAAATATAAACCATGAAAAACAAAAAAATCAACAAAAAACTCGTAACGGTTATCGCGATAATAAGCGGAACACTCATGTCATTGAATCTGTTCCCGCAGGAAACAGCAGAAGATCCTCTCTACAGCGCCACAATAAAAGCTGACACTGTAGCTGTGAAAAAGGCCCTGGCAGAAGGCGCCGACATCAACAGGCAGAGCGACAACGGATATACAGCCCTGATGTGGGCCTGCAGCTGGGCCTCCCGTCCCGGCTATTTTGATGTGGCAAAACATCTTATCAAAGCCGGGGCCGATGTGAATATCAGTGCCAATGATGGCTCGACAGCACTTTTGGAAGCAGCTGAGGGTTCGAGAGAAATCTCTCTCATGCTCATGGACAAGGGTGCGGATATCACTGCCCGCAGGGATGACGGAAGAGGAATATTTACCAGCACTACCTTCGGTATTCTCATGGGCAAAGTTGACCTCGACTTTGCTGA
>JAKQGD010000158.1 GCA_029573365.1 Bacteroidota bacterium
TTCATCCGTAGTTCGCACAGACAGAACGTTTAAATCCTAATCTACAAAATGACATCCACTCCGGAAAAAATGGAACAAATCGTATCAGAGGTAAAGGCGATTTTTTCTTCGCATCTCGAAAAATACGCACTACGCAAAACCCCCGAAAGATATGCCATTCTCGAGGAGATTTACAGACGCAATGATCACTTTGATGCCGAAGCCCTGTATATACATATGAAAAACCAAAACTACAGAGTCAGCCGTGCCACAGTATACAATACCCTGGAACTCCTCGTCAGCTGCGATCTTATCACCAAGCACCAATTTGGCAAAAACCTGGCTCAGTACGAAAGGTCCTATGGCTTTAAGCAGCATGACCACCTCATATGTCTCGATTGTGGCAAGGTACTCGAGTTTTGTGATCCACGCATTCAGCAGATAAAATCCATGATGGGAGATATTCTCGACTTTGAAGTAGTGCACCACTCACTCAATCTCTACGGAAAATGCAGGAAAAAAGACTGCCAGAACCGTTGATTATCTATAATTAGTGCGAAACTATCAAAGAAATTTGTAAAAATTGTGTCCGAATCATTAACCTGCATTTTTTAAAATTGAACTCTATATGAAAATAAATAAGCTAATATTAACAACATTTTTATTATTTTGGAGCTGTTACACTTTTTCACAGACCATAGATGTCTTTTATGAATCCGGAAAAAATGGCTACATAATTTTTGGGAACAATAAGGAACTTTACCCCGTTTCTGTTGTATTTGATTTTAATGTCACCAACTTACAATTTTCCGAAAAAGCTGATAAAATTTTTGTGTTACCTCCAAAGGCTGAAAAATTTGTTTTTGGAGAATTAACCGCTAAAGACCCTTCAAAAGGGTATAAATTCAGTTACAATTATAATACAGCGATGGGAGACATTACTTTAAAAAATTTTGACAAGTCTTTTATATATGATTTGCCATTTATAAAAGGCAAAAGTTTTAAAATAAACCAGGGTTATAACGGTTTATTTTCCCACAAAAACGAAAACTCACTGGATTTTATGATTCCTGAGGGTGATGAGATACTGGCAGCAAGAGAGGGAATCATTGTACAGATTGAACAAAGAAATACAAAATCCTGCTCAAAGGAAGAATGTAAAAAATACAACAATTATATTACCATTATGCATCCTGACGGTACGTTTGCCTATTACGCACACATTAAAAGCAATTCCGCAAAGGTTAAATTGGGGGAAAGGGTCAAATGTGGCCAAATCATTGCAAATTGTGGTAATGTTGGGTGGTCTAATGGCCCGCACCTCCATTTTACGTGTTTTATCGGGGGTTTTGACAAATGGTCAACCTTACAGACTAAATTTAAAATTGATAGAGGAGACAAATCTGCTATTTTGAAGGAAGGAGTGACGTACACCTGAAATTACTAAAAAAATATTACTGACTTCGACCTGAAGCAGTTTGTTAATTTAATTGATGATTTAAACTGGTTTTTTAATGCAGGCATTAAAAAACAAATATTGCATTTTTTTTCTCACACCATCTTTTTCTCACTTTTATATATGTCTTCCTCTTTTTGAGGAAGGGAGGGTAATATTAAAAAAATACAGGGTGTACCATGCCACGGGATACGAGTCGATTTTTAGTAAAACCTTTAAAATCACCCTGTCAGCCGGCCAGATTGAAAAATTACTTGAAATATTTATTTTATATGTAATAAAAGCATTTACACATAATAATGAAAATACGGGGGGTGGTTACCTACCCTGGTGAAAAAAAATACCCACCCTAAATCCCCACTTCAATTTTACTTATTTGATATCTATATCTGTATGTTTGTGGTATGCCATATGTTTTTACTGAAGGATACTTGGCCAATTTTTCCTAACACGACCCCGCTAAGCCAGAAAGAACCTTTTAGCATTAACATTTATAACAAAACACCTGAATGATGAGAAATCTTTTACACTTTATTTTTTACGTGGGGTCTGTCTTTGTGAGTATAAAGGCAACAGCCATTGCACCACCTTCAAATGATAACCCATGCAATGCTACTGTGCTTACACCATATTTGCCAACAAGTACTTCTTCTTGTGCTGGAGCAAGTGGAACAGTCAACATGGCAACCAATAGCTCCACAACACTACCTATGGCTGGTATTACTTCATGTACAGGAACTGAAGATGATGATGTATGGTACACTTTTGTTGCCACAAACCCAGTAATGACTCTTAACCTGTCAAGTATAACAGGGTCTACCACTGACCTGGAAGCGGCCCTTTACACGGGTACATGTTCAAACCTGACTAATTATGCTTGTGATGGTTTAAGTGGACTCCCATGGGAAATGGATGGAGGTACAGGGACCGTTTATTTAACACCTGGTACCACTTATTTTTTACAAATTTATTCATGGTCTTCTTCGGCACAGACTACATCCTTTAATATTTGTCTGTATGGTCCTGAGCCAGCTTACCAGGCTCCAACAGGGGCACCTCCCGGTACAGCAGGAGACTGGTGTTCTACGGCTCCAACAATGACCCTTAATGGCGATTACGGAGGAAATACCGGTTCTTATGGGGCTTCAAACGGCGATCCTAATATCCCTGACGGTGCAACAACCTGTGGAATTGACAATAACACCTCATGGTTGTCATTCATTGCATCATCAACAACCGCTTCTTTTTATCTTTACACAATTGGTCCTCTGGAGAATGCTTCAGGAAGTACCTGCACTGGAGGATTGGAAGTTCAGTTTTTTAAAGGTGAAACATGCTCATCACTGAGTTATCATAATAATGTAAGCTGGAATGGTCTTGATAATGATGGAAATGTAGCTACCGCATCAGGTAGTAATTGCATTAATAGTAGTGCGGCATTTGGCGGAGGAAGCGTACAGAGGGTTACACTTTCGAGCCTTATGTCAGGAGCAAAATATTATATTAAAATTGACGGTTATGATGGCGACGTTTGTGACTATGCCTTCAGGCCGGAATCAGGACTTCTGCCTGTCACCTACCTCTTTTTTAAGGGCAGTAATAATGGTAAAACCAATATGTTGAACTGGACCACTGCCTCAGAACAAAACAACGATGGCTTTGATGTGGAGTACAGCAGAGACGGAATCCATTTTTCCAGCCTGGGCTTTGTAAATGGAGCCGGCAATGCCACCTCTGAGAATAGCTATCAGTTTATCCATGAAAGACCATCAGAAGGTGTAAACTATTACAGGTTAAAGCAAGTGGACTTTGATGGTAAAGTCGAATATTCAGCTATTCTGAAAATTAATAATGGTAAGGATGGGAAACCTGGTTTAAGAATAGATTCACAGTCCGAAGCCGAATTATCATATTCCCTTTATGGTAGTGACCTACCCCCTGCAGCATTGGGTGTCTTTGATAATCTTGGCAGAACAATGCTTGCTATTACAGATAATATATCCACCTCTGGAACTCTGGATATTTCTTCCCTGGCACTAGGAATCTACTACCTGAGGGCAGTCAACTGGGATGGCTCTGTTTCTGTAACAAAATGGATTAAACAATAATAATAAAATTTATAAGATCATGCAATTATTAAATTTACGTTTTTTTTACATTTTTGTTTTCATAGTATTTTTTAGTACTGTGAATGGACAGATTGTCAACCAGCAATTTACCTCTGACCCAGGCTGGTCGCAGGTATATGCCACCGGAAGTGTAAACTGGGCGTACAACAGCACTGGCGGCAATCCTGAAGGAAACATTAGCCTGACTGCTCCTGCTGGTCCTACCACTGTATCAACATGGTATTACACCACAGTAACATTAGACCCCTGCCGTCAATATTCAGCATCGCTGGATTATAAGAGAGACAATAACAATACTTCTGCCAGAATAGTGATAGCAATTGGTACTACGGTCCCAAGCGGAACCACTTGGGGTACAGAATTATTGAATACCACTTCTGTCACATCGACCAGCTGGGCTAATTTGCCAGGTACCTCCAATTATTTTCCAAAGACGGCAGGGACATATTATTTTGCAGTGCGTGGTGCAGAGACATCAGGCAGCATTACACCCCGGACAATGTCTTTCGATAATATTTTACTATCAGATGCAGGATCCAGTGGCGAATGCAGGGCATGCGGATGTGCAAACTGTGCAGCCAGTACTGGTCTGTTCAGCAACTGGTCAGCAGCAAACAGCGGATCAGGAGGATGTACCTCCGTAACCAGAACTTCCAATGGGCAAAACGAAGTGTTCTGTTCGACTTGGACAATGCCTGCATCACCTGCCACACAAAATGTAGGCTTCTATCATCTTCTTACCTATACGCCCGCTGATTGTTCAAGCAATACTGCGACCAGGGAAGTATTTGCCGACCCTGGTTGTGGCCCAATCTCTGCTGCTGGTACGGACAATGACGGAAGAGAATACTGGACCCTTAGTGCTAACCAGACGGTGAGGGTCTGTATTACCCGACAGTCCACAGGAGGATGTTCTTCTGTCTCAAGTCCATGTATGAGACCATATATAGCAAATGTGACTCCTGCTCCTGTCAGCTTTTCATCATTTGCCGGGTTTAGCAAATCAGGAATGAGCCACCTATACTGGACTACTCAAAGTGAATCCAATAACGAAGGATTTGAAATAGAGAGTAGCAATGATGAGTTGCAGTTTGAAAAAATTGGGTTTGTGGCAGGTAAAGGCAATTCTAGTGGTCTTGTAAATTATAGTTTTGTCGATAAATATGCCAATAATGGTATTACCTACTATAGGCTTAGACAAGTGGATACGGATGGCAAGTTCTCTTTTTCAGAAATAATAACAATAAAGCATGAAAAGAGCAGTTCACTTTTAATCCAGCCGAACTTGGTAAGAGACCAACTCAGATTGCTGGTGTCTTCAGATGAGGCCACAGATTATTACGACATTGAGATTTTTGACTTTACAGGCCGGATAGCAACAAGCAAAGTGAACATAAGACCAGGTGAATGGAATACACTTGATGTATCCCATTTTAAATCAGGCTTGTATTTTGTTCGTGCACATTCTATAAATGGGTTATCATTTATGGAAAAATGGATAAAATATTAAAGCAAAATATAAAGATGAATTCAAATATATCTAAGCTGTATATTTGTTGAAAATGGATTTTTTATCAATTTCTTTGGATCCGGGTTAAAGGGCATTAGTCACATAAGACCCAAACTCTGGTCCAATCCTGACCAAATGAAATTGGACGACTGTCTCAAAGGAAACATCGTCCGATTTTTATTATTTTTTTAAACTGACAAATCACCTTAAAATGTTCCCACCACCTTATTTTCGAAAAATTTGTCTGTTTGTACTCTTCTTATTTTGCTTCAAAACGGCAATCGGCCAGGTAGTACTTAATGAAGTGCTTCCTTATCCTTCCGGAGCCCAGGGTATGATCCCTTCCGGCCTTGAATGGATAGAAGTGTACAACCCCACCTGCAATCCTGTGGATATCTCAGGGTGGAGAGTAGCCTGCCGGTCCAATTTTGGCACTGGTGGGGCTATGACTTTTCCAGCAGGCACTATTGTCCCGCCCCTTGGATTTAGAGTGCTCGGCAACGGGCAGGGTGTTGTGGGACCTTACTGCAATACAGGAAACTGGGTAATGCAAAACCTCGACGGGTGGATCGCTTTGTATGACGCCTCTGGCACTCCATTGGAAGGCATATACTGGACCAATACCCAATCAAAAATCAATAACTCAGGCGATGCTGATTTTAGCCCCAATCCGTGCAATGTGGGGGGAGGTTCCTTGCAAAGTGCCTACCAGATAAATCAATTAGGTTTAATGACGTATGTAGGCAATAATCCATCAGCCGGCACCATATACAAGCGTATGCCGGACGCGGGCCCGTGGCAAAGCGGAGGCACCCATACTCCTCTGGCATGCAATAACCCTGCTATATGCCCTACACCCATCACGGCTGCGGCCAATGCATCTCCAGCCACAATTTCCTGCGGGCAATCATCTACATTAACTGCAACACCTGCAGGTCTTACCTATGCCTGGAGCACCGGCCAGAATTCTCAGAGCATATCGGTCATGCCTATGATGACCACTACCTACACGGTTACGATCACAGGAGGACCTTGTCCGGGCGGATCCACAGCTACAGTTACTGTTACTGTGGGCAATTGCTGCGAAGCAGAGGCAGGGTCTATCTCGGTAACAAATAAATGCCCAGGGGAAAACTTTACCGCCACTGCATCAGGATTTAATGCAACTGCTCCATACACGCAGACCTATTTTCTTACCAGCAGTACAGGACAAATATTACAGGTCAGTTCGACCGGAAATTTTACAGCTCCTGCTACATGCGGTACATATACTGTACATAGCTACAATTTCCTTACCGGCGGACCTGGCATCACTGCACCGGTGGTAGGTACCAATGTTTCAGGCATAAACTGTAGTCCGCCAAACCCATGCTGTGACAGGGAGCCCGCCACATTCACAGTGGCCGCCACGGTAACCATGCCACCAAACGGATCAGCAGTGGTGGCTTGCCCGGCTTTGGCAGTACAACCGATACCACCGGTTGTAAACAACAGCTGTGGCACCGCACTCACGTCTGCAGGTCCCCAGGTAACAGGCAATCCCGTTTGTAGCGGATATAAAACGTATAGCTGGACCTATACAGATGCCTGCAATGGAACAAACTATGTTTGGGAGTATAATTATTTTGTATCGCCTCCTGTTGTATCTATGCCAGCAAATCAAGGAAGTACTGTGGCTTGCCCGTCAGCGGCAGCTATCCCGACACCTCCGTCAGTCAATGATAACTGTGGAAGGGTACTGTCAGTCTCCGGACCCGTGATCAACCCGGCTACGATAAATTGTAGCGGCACTCAGACCTATACCTGGACATTTACAGACTGTGAAGGCACCGCTTATCCGTGGGTCTATACCTATACCATAAGCCCTCCGGTAGTCAGCATGCCTGCTAATACCAGTTCCAATGTGGCTTGCAACTCTGCCATAGTTCCTCCTACACCACCCACTGTTACTGACAACTGCGGCCGTACCCTGACAGTTTCGGCACCTTCAATAAGCGGACCCTCCTGCAGCGGCAACAAAATATATCAATACACTTATACTGACTGTTCTGGTGGCAGCCACATATGGACACATACATTTGCCATTTCACCCCCTACAGTGAGCATACCTGCACCCGGGGGAAGCACAGTAAACTGCCCTGCTGAGGCTACCACTCCGGTATCGCCCAATGTATCAGACAATTGCGGTAATCCGTTGACCAAAACTGGTCCCGTAGTAGGGTCAACGCCGGTATGCGGAGGCCCAAAAACCTACACATGGACTTATACGGATTGTGCAGGCAATTCCTACAGCTGGGTCTATACCTACACAATCAATCCGCCTGTCGCAGGCACCATACCTCCCAATGGTGGATCGATGGTAGCATGCATTTCCAATGCTCAGACTATACCTACTCCTCCACAGGTTAATGACAACTGCGGTAACCCAATGCAGCTGACTGGGCCAGTCGTGTCGCCAAATCCGGTATGTTCCGGTACCAAAACTTATACATGGACCTACACCGACTGCAGCGGCAACGCCACACCATGGAGCTATGTTTATACCATATCGCCTCCCACATTCAGTATGCCTCCTAACGGGGGCGGCACTGTAAATTGCCTGGCTGCAGCTCAGATAGTGCCTTCAAATCCTTCGGTTTCCAATTCCTGCGGTACACCACTTACTGTCACAGGCCCTGTAGTGGGAGCTGATCCTGCCTGTTCTGGTGCCAAGACATACATCTGGACTTATACGGACTGTACGGGTACAAATGCCCAATGGGTTTATACATACAATATCAGCGACCCGATAATAAGTATCAGTTGCCCGGCAGCACAAAGTTTCTGCCAGGTGCCGTCTAATATTTACACCATTCCGGCCGCCAGTGCAAGCAGCAACTGTGGCGGTTCGGTAAATGTCAGCTTTAACATCACTGGTGCTACTACAAGGACAGGCACCGGAAGTGACGCCAGCGGTATTTTTAACCCGGGAGTGTCAACCATAACCTGGGTCACCACCAATACATGCGGGAATACCGCCAGCTGCCAGACGACAGTTACAATTACGCCGACACCACAGTTGTCTTTGGTTTCATCGACATGCAATATGTCACTGACCTTGTATACAGTTGTATTTACCTCTACCGGCGGGAATATTTCGGTGTTACCTGCCGGGACCGTGACAGGGTCTTCTATAACCAATATACCTGCTGGCACCAATATTGTGATAACTGCCAATGATAACGGTTGTACGGCTACATTGTCGGTTACGGCTCCAAATTGTAGCTGTCCCACCATTGCGGCCCCCACAGGTTCAGGTTACAGTATTTGTGCCGGACAAGCTATTCAGCCTTTTAATGCAGCGGCAGGGAGCTTCCAGGTGAACTGGTATACTACATCTACCGGCGGGACGCCTGTTTTATCAAACAGCAATACATTTACTCCTGCCGGACCGAGCACTTGGTATGCTGAGGCTTTTGACCCGGCTACATTATGTTCGAGCCTGACTCGAACCCCGTTTACGCTTGTGGTGAATCCTCTTCCTGTACCATCAATTTCTGGTAACAATGCATTATGTTCGGGCACGTCACTTACTCTAAGTGCCTTAGGCGGTACATCTTATGCATGGAGCAATGGAGGAGGTTCTGCACCTGCAGCAACATTTAGTTCTCTGACTGTGGGAAGTTATACATTTACCGTCACTGTATCTGATGCCAATGGGTGCGTTGCTTCAACACAACACGTAGCAGTTGTATCTGAGCAGCCTGCCATTTCAGGGATCAGTACATCCTGTGCAACGGACCTGAAAAGTTACAGCATAGCATTTACATCCACCGGCGGCAGCGTCACGTCATCTCACGGCACTGTCGGGTCTGGTACGATCACAGGTATCGACACTTCAGTCCAGGTAGTTACCATCACAGTAACAAACCCTGCCAATCCAGCATGCACAGTTATTCAAAATGTACCCAGGCCAAACTGCCAGTGCCCCAATATTCAACCACCTTCGGGCCAACCCGCCAGCATGTGTGCCGGCAGCACAGTGCCGTTACTTACGGCCACGGCTTCCGGTGGTTTTCAGATCAACTGGTATTCTGCCTTTTCAGGAGGCATGCCATTGGCTGCCAATTCAGGGACATACCAGCCGACTCCGGCCCCGGGTATGACAACTACCTAATATGCAGCAGCCTACGATCCTGTCACAAAATG
>JAKQGD010000178.1 GCA_029573365.1 Bacteroidota bacterium
TATAACAACCACGGTTTTTGCAAGTTTTTAACTGTAATTTTGTTATCAGGATCGGTTTAGTGGTCGCTGTAGTCTCAGGGTGCCGATTTGGTGATTTCATCCAAATGAATTTGGATGCCCATTAAATGCCTGTAAGCCATCTTATATTATAGGTACCTCTTAATGAGTGAGGGATAAAAGCGGCATCCCAATGTCGGGATACAGCGGATAGCCCGACCGCGGCCCGCAAGGGACGGGGGCACTCCCAAAAAAAAATTAATATCCCCGGCCTGTGGTAAATATGGGCTTTCTGTGCATCCACATGCCTCCCGTAAAATCAGGGAAGGCCTGCGGTTCGCCACCCTGAGCCACCGACTGCTCCGACAGACAGGTGATCGCCGACCAGGCAGCGTGGTCATATACGTCGAGCGGCATGGGGTCGCCCTGCTTGAAGGCCTCAATAAAAGCATTCATAACAAACCAGTCCATGCCTCCGTGGCCGGCACCGGATGCGTCGTTTTCGTATTTTTGCCATAGGGGATGGTCATACTCCTTGAGGTAGGTGTCGGCAGCCTCCCACCGATGGGGCTGGCTGCGGCCCTCGATGTATATCGATTTGTTGATGTCCATCCACAAGCCTCGGGTGCCCTGCACCCTAAATCCCAGTGAGTATGGGCGGGGCAAATTGGTGTCATGTGTGAGGGTGATGGTTTCACCGCCGGATGTCATGATACTGGTAGTGACGACGTCACCGAGTCTGAAGCCGACGCCGGCATTGGGGTGTGTGACTCCGCCTTTGGGGTGGTCGATGATGTAGTTGTGCAGGCCACGAGCCTTGGAAGCCATGGAAGTGAGGTACTCAAACCTGTTGCCGCGGTTGATGTCAGTCATCACGGCTACAGGGCCTATGCCGTGTGTGGGATACAGGTCACCGTTGCGGTGGACGGAGTGTACGGTCCGCCAGCGTGCCTCACTGTATCCCTTGTCACCGTACTCTACCCCGCCGCCATAATATTTGACACCATCGTTAAACTTGACTTCGCGGAGGTCGTGCTGGTAGCCGCCTTCGAGGTGTACAAGTTCGCCGAAAAGGCCCTGCCTCACCATATTGAGCACGGCCATGACATCGCGGCGATAACATACGTTTTCCATGATCATAAAGGGTGTGCGGGTTTCTTCCCAGGCTCTGACGGCCTGCCAACACTCATCAAGACTCATGGCCCCGGCGACTTCGCAGGCTACCGCCTTGCCCGCCCGCATGGCATCTACGGACATGGGCGTGTGCCATTCCCATGGGGTACATATAAAGACGGCATCTACATTTTTAGAGTCCAGGAGTTGTTTGTAGGCATGGTTGCCGCTGTCATACACCTCAGGTTTTTTGCGGCCGGCCTGAGTGACCATATCGAGGGCTTTGCGTAAGGTCAGTGGCTCGATGTCGCAGATGGCTGCCACCTCTATGTCGGGCCGCATCATGGCCAGCTCTAGGGTGCCAAGGCCACGTGCTCCCACACCTATAAATCCCAGCCTGACCCTGGAGCTCTTAAGCAGGCCGGAGCCGATACTGAAGCCTTCTGTGGCCATACCGGCGGCAGCGACAACGGCCGTGCTGGCTATAAACTTTCTCCGTCTCATGTGTGTCTGTCAATTTGTTTCAAAAATAAACATTGCTTTGGTATTTGTATAAAATAATTGATTTTGATTGCAGTGTGCCCGCCGGTTGCCGGGAGAAGGTGTAAATTTTAGTGTAACAAAGGCGGTAGAATTCACTACATTTGCGTGGCAGCATCAGGAATGAAAAGATAGTGGAAAGACGGGAATTTAAAGATTTGTTTCTGGAAAATTATTCAGCACTGTGCAACATGGCATTCCGGATAACGCATGACATGGAGCGGTCTGAGGATGTAGTAATGGATGTTTTTGAAAAAGCCTGGAACGAAAGAGACAGGCTGGACCCGGCCGGCAACATCAGGTCATACATATTTACCATGGTGAAAAACAGAGCCCTGGGCATGCTAAGACAGGATGCCCACCTCAACAAAGTGACAGGAGAAATGGCTCACCTGACCGAAGGCAGAGGCAACGAAAATATGGAGGAGGAAGAAATCGAAAAATGGCTGCTCATAGACCGGATTTATGTATCTATACGACAATTGCCTCCAAAATGTGCCGAGGTATTTACGTTGGGAAAGATAAATGGCTTAACTTACGTCCAAATTGCAGAGCAGATGAATATTTCGGTGAAAACCGTGGAAAATCAGATGGGCAAAGCACTCAGAATGCTCCGCGAAATTTTATCACATAAATTGTAAAAAATACAGGACCTTTCCAGAATATGAACATCAACAGACTTATATCGAGGTTTGTCATGAAAAAGGCTGACCATGAAGAAAACGAAGCCCTTAAACAGTGGAAAGATGAGAGCGAGGAAAACCTCCAGGCTCTCCGGCAATTGACACAGCTCAATAGTATGTCTGATGAGTTGCATGGTTACAGAGAAACCGATGCCAAAGCAGCCTGGGCACGGCTGGAACCGAGGCTGGACAAGGATAAGAAAACAGGCACTGTCAGATATCTCAGATATGCCGCAGCGGCGGCAGCTGTACTGCTGGTTACCTTTATGGCTTACAGATTTATCAACAACGTCACCTCACAGGAAGTGGAAAAAGGTGTGTACCTGGCTACAGAAGTACAAAAGGTCACCTTAAAGGATGGCACCCTCGTGACGCTTGACAAAGGCAGCCGACTCTCCGAAGATGGCACGAGAAGGATTACGCTCGAAGGAAGAGCCTATTTTGATGTAGTACATGATACCGAAAGGCCATTTTTTGTGAAGCTTGCCCATGGATCTGTTACTGTCCTGGGCACGGAGTTTAACATCAGTACATCAACAGATTACACTGAGGTATTTGTGACAGAAGGCAGGGTGCGATATTCATATGACAATAACAATATGATACTCAATAAGGGTGACTTTATAGAGGTACGAAAAGGAGCTCTCAAAACCCTGAAGCCTGCCTATGCACCTGAAGCATGGACAAGCACCACCCTGAAATTTGAAAATCAGAACCTGATGTCCGTCATGCAGCAGGTAGCATCCTATTACGATTACCGCCTCGAGACAAGCGAAGGGCTACCTGGCGACAATTGCCGTATAAACACCACTTTTACCAACGAAAAACTCGAAGACGTACTGCAAGAAATCCAGGTGCTCACCAGCCTCGTGTACGAAATCAAAGGCAAGACCATCATTGTAAGATCATTCAAGTGCTGATCCATGATCAGGCTCATCAGCGGATGTCTTTTGGCTGTCCTCATGTGTATGCAAATACATGTATCGGCACAGAAAGATATACTGACCTGTACACTGCAGCCTGATAACAACCATAAAAAATCACGCAGAGAGCTGCTGGAGTTTGCCGCAGACAAGTGTGGTGTAATTTTTTCGTACAATGCAAGCCTGCTTAATGTAGATTCAGGGCACAGTGCCCCATCCCGTACCTGCACACTGAGAGAGTTTCTCGATTATATTTTTGACGAATATGAAATGGAATATCTGCCATTGTCAGGCAATAAGCTGATACTACGCAGCAAAGGTGCCAGAATAAGAGAAGTGGAACTCACAGGCAGGATTACGGATAAAAATACGGGTGAGCCATTATACGGAGCCATAGTCACCGAAGGACACACCAATATCTCCGTCATTGCCAACGAATCAGGGTATTTTATCATGAAAGTACCCAAGGGCAACTTTTTTATCAGAGCCAAATACCTGGGCTACAAACCATATGCAGCCGAGGGAAACATAACCGGCGGTTTAAGCCTGGACATGGCCATGGAATCTGACAATGCCATCGACACCATCGTCATCGACAACCCTACCGACAGAATCCAACTAAAAGACGGTGGCAACATCCTGGATGTATTTAAAAATGTAGCTCATGTATCCGTGACAGGCGACAAGGACCTCAATATCAACACCCGCATCATACCAGGTGTGATAGCCGGCGGCGAAGGGCTTGCTGGCTTGTATGTACGAGGGGGCACTCCTGACCAGAACCTTGTCCTGCTTGATGGCATAGCTCTGTACGAGACCAGCCACATTGCAGGGCTTTCGTCTATATTTATGGATGAAAATATCCGTGAAGCCAGCTTTGTAAAAAACGGATTTCCTGCCAGATACGGAGGCAGGTTGTCAGGAGTGTTGGATATCCACCTCAAGGAAGGCAACAAAAAGGAACCGCATGCCTCGGTATCGGCAGGCATTGCAGGAGCAAAATTACACCTCGAAGGTCCCATTGTAAAAAATACCACATCGTACCTGCTGTCTGCCCGCACCTCATGGTTAAATTTTTACATCAACAACCTGCTGCAGAAATATACCAGATTTGATGACATCAACGTGGCATACTCAGATGTTTACGGCAAATTGACACATTATTTTTCGCCGTCCAATACCCTGAGCATCACCGCATACCGGGGTACAGACAGGCTAAACCTGGCCAAAAACAACGTCATACCCCAGAACGACTACATCCTCACCGTCTTTGACCGCAATGGTCTGGACTTGGGCAACGACATGGTGACAGCCAGATGGAATATGCTGGCCAGCGAAAAAGTGGCTTTAAAATTTCAGACAGGAGTGCTTAAATACAGAAATGGCTCACGGTCCAGTTACCGGTTTGATACCGTGACTGCCGACAGCACAAAATCTGATGAGCTGGATGTCATCACGCGGTCCAATATCACAGATATAAACGCCAGGGCCGAAGCCGAATTTTATCTCAATGACAGCCATGTACTCAGAGGAGGAGTCCAGTGGCTG
>JAKQGD010000191.1 GCA_029573365.1 Bacteroidota bacterium
TATAAATTTAAATTTGTTGATGCTTCATAAACAATAAAAAACACTTCATTCTCAAAAAGAACGGCTCCAAATATTTTTGTTCTAGGTTTTGAGAAATTAACTAAATATTCTATGTTTGTTCCATTATAATGTGCCAATCCATCATTCATTCTTAAAAAAATGTTCTTTCTATTTGTTCCCCACACATAATTATCAAAATTTGTATTGTCTAAATTCAAAAAAAGAAATTATTAGAATATGCCCGCCCTGTCTTAGCCGTATTTTTTAGAAGGCCACAGATAAGTTGAAAATTCAGGTTTTTACAAACCTGGGTCTTTTTACCTGAGAGATTCATTGCAGAAAAAAGCTGCAACTTGCCCCTTCGGTGCCGAATGATCGGTCTCTTCCCGAGGTTTGCCATAAGTACTATCATTCTATAAACCAATTCTTATCATGTCAAGTGAATTTGATGAGATTGTTGAAAAACAAGTGGCCAAATTGACAGGTTAAAAAAACTTTAATAAAATCATGCCAAACCCATCACAGTGAGGTGAGGCATGGCACAGGCGCGATTTATAGAGACCGGGAAAAGCACATTTTACGGGGAATACGTATACGAGCAGGTGGTACCTGAGGACCATTTTTATCGAAAACTGAACGAACTGCTGGAATGGCGCAAATACACACAGAAGATGATGCGCTGGTATAAGGGCAGAGCGGAATATGGTCGCCCACCCTTTGACCCGGTGGTGCTGTTGAAAATGCTGCTGGTAGCCTATCTGTACAATTTGAGTGAAAGACAGACCCAAAGCTACATCAACGACAGTATGTCAGCCAAGTATTTCCTGGGATTGGGCATGGATCAGTTCGCTCCTGACCACTCCACGCTGACCAAATTCAAAGAACGCATCATTATACGTAAGCGGGAACTGAAACTGGAGCAGTTATTGGCGGATATAGTGCAAACCGCTTTGGAAAAAGGCATCAAATTTGGTTCCATCCAGGTGGTGGACAGCACCCACAGTGTGGCACATGTCAACACAACCAAGGAAAACCAGCGGCACAAGGGAGGCGGCAAACCCACTGACCCGGATGCCCAGTGGGGTGCCAAGGGCAAACACCTGCGAGGGGGTGGACAGGATAAACAGAGGAAAGGGGTGCGCTTTTTCTATGGATACAAAAGCCATGTCAGTCTGAACGCAGAGAATCATCTGATCACCTCACTGATCGTCACACCGGGAAATGCCTATGATGGGCATTTTCTGCAGGAACTGATTGAGCACGATCGCCGACAAGGCATTGCCGTTGGCATTGTATCGGCTGACCGCGGGTATGATGACAGCCGCAACCACTACTGGCTGGAGAGAAGCGGATTGCTTTCTGCGATCTGTTTGAATGACTATCGCACCCAAAAGAAAGACAGCCATAAAGAGGTGTGGTTGGAGCTGAAAGACAGCCTGGCTTATCAGTATGGCCAGCAT
>JAKQGD010000192.1 GCA_029573365.1 Bacteroidota bacterium
GCTGCCGGTGCTGCCGGTGCTGCAGTAGACTCTATGGGAGCTGCGGTCGAAAACCTCTTCAAGTACAAACTGTCTACAGGTTTCGAACTCGTAGGTGCTGCCAAGGATGGTATTGAAAGCCAGCTTGTGACTTTTGTTGAAGATGCCAGCAAGCCTGTTGACAAAAACCTTTGGTTTAACTTTGACAGACTTCTGTTTGACACAGGAAAAGCCACTCTTCAGCCTTCAAGCCAGGAGCAGCTTAAGAATATCGCCGAAATTATGAAGGCTTTCCCTAAACTTAAAGTCAAGCTTGGTGGATATACCGACAATGTTGGTGATCCTAAGTCTAACCTTAAGCTGAGCACAGACAGGGCATTTAACGTTATGAATGAACTGGTAGCCATGGGTGTAGCCAAGGACAGGCTCAGCGCCGAAGGTTACGGTGACAAACACCCTGTTGCTGACAATAATACTGAAGAAGGACGTCAGCAGAACAGAAGGATTGCCGTAAGGGTTGTTGAGAAATAATTTCTCACTTCATCCCTCGTTTTAAATAGAATTTTAAGACCCGGCCCGGATATTCCCGGCCGGGTTTTTTTATTCAGAAAATAAACTTTATAGCTACAATGTGCGGATGTTTACCAAATCTGTACCTTATTGACAGTTAAGTATCAAAAAAATCGTTATATATAAAATATTATCTCTAAATTTACGGGAATTTACCAAAAAATCTAAACGCCATGGGCAGGCTAGTCAGAATTGCCATTTACTCTCTCATCATTCTTGTGCTTTATTTTTGGGTTACAGCGTGGCTTAAGTCTTACCGCGAATCAAAGCAACTACAGCAACAGGAAGTTGTCACTGCTGATACCCTCATGCGTGACAGCCTGGCATTATCAGAGTCTGACAGTCTTCAAACTACTACTGATACCTTAGAAACCGGCGATGCCATCACCAACGAACAAATAGTTGATGATAAGGTAAGCTACCCTAATCTGGACAAAAAGATTGAGACAGTAGAAAAGAAAGCAGCTGAGGATAAACAAACAAAATCCACAAGTTCTCCCCTTGCACAGCGGCCGGCAAAAAAGCCCGAAAAAGTAACCGAACCAATAAGGGACCTGTCTCCTAAAACCAACACAGTTCAGCCAGGAAATGACGGCAGCTATATGGTCATGGCAGGCAGTTACCTCCTAAAAGCTAATGCAGAAAAGATGGTGAAAAAGTTACGCAGTATGGGATACACCAAAGCTGAAGTTGTCGTTTTTCCTCAGTCACAATATCATTCTGTAGTAGCGGCCAGATACAGCAGCCAGTCAGCAGCCAACAACGCAACTGCTGACCTGAAACAAAGAGGCATAGACAGTTTTGTGAAAACAAGATAACCTGCGTGCTCCTGACATGTGCGGAAGATCATCTCTGACTAAAACCGAAAAAGAAATAGAGGAACGCTTTAATGCCACCTTCTACTCAGATGAGCTGGAGAGATACAATCCTTTGCCAAACTACAATGTCGCACCAACACATATGCACCCTGTGGTCACAGAAGATGACCCAAATCACCTGCATTTTTTCAGGTGGGGCCTCATACCCTTCTGGGCCAAAGACAAAAGTATTGGTTCGAAAATGATAAATGCCCGCTCAGAAACCTTGCTTGAAAAACCTGCCTTCAGAAACCTCCTGAAATCCCATAGATGCCTTGTGCCTCTTGATGGTTTTTATGAATGGAAAAAGAAGGACAAAACCAAAATTCCTTACAGGATTGTGACCACAGACCAGGACATTTTTACTGTTGCCGGCTTATGGGACACCTGGCACGATCCCGATAACGGTGAGGTCATCCACAGTTTTACTGTGATTACGATACCACCCAATAATCTTATGGAAAGCATCCACGACAGGATGCCTGCCATACTCACCAGACAAAACGAAAAATACTGGATAGACACGGATATAAAGCCCGAAGAAGCCGTACAACTCTTACTTCCTTATCCCGACGATGACATGAAAGCTTATGAAGTCAGTACCAGGGTCAACAATGTAAGACAAAATGATGCTTCTCTTCTGGAGCCTGTTAGAGAAACTCCACAGGGTTTTCAGGGAAGCTTGTTTTAATCGGTTTATCTTTCAAAAAATATACTTGGTCGATTTTGCTTCTCCGGCAATAAACAATTTGAGTACCTTTGGTTTTATTCTCATTATTTATCATTTTAAAAAAATAACAAAGACATGAAACCATTATCATTGGTATTTATAGCTTTCTTTTTGATTCCCGGCCTGGCTTTAAAAGCTCAGACTGCTGACGAAATAGTAAGCCGGTATATCGAAAACACAGGAGGCAAAGAGGCGTGGTCAGCCATAAAAAGCATGAAAGCCACCGGTGTTGTAAAAGCCCAGGGCATGGAGTTGCCGGCTGTTATGCTTACTAAACCGATGAAACAAAAAGTGGCCATCACCTTCCAGGGCCTGACTATAGTTCAGCCTGCTTTTGATGGAGAAACAGGGTGGCAGACCAATTTTATGAATATGAAAGCTGAAAAAATGGAGGCCGAAGACAACGAAATCGCCAAAGCCGATGCGGGTGATTTCCCCAATCCCTTCATCGGGTACAAGGAAAAAGGGTATGCCGTGGAGCTACAGGGCTCAGAGACTGTCGAAGGCACAGATTGCTTCAAAGTAAAGTTTACAAAAAAGCCGGTCAAAATAGACGGTAAGGAAGAAGAAAACAGCTCGATATACTTCTTTGACAAAGAAAACTTTGTTCCTATCGTCATTAAAACCATGGTCAAAAAAGGACCTGCCAAGGGGAAATTTGCAGAGACAGTACTGTCAGATTATCAGGAAGTAGGTGGCGTGATGATGCCATTTGCTATGGACCAGAAATTTGAGGGCCAAATGCAGGCATCCATAGCTATTCAGAAAATGGAGGCCAATGTAGAGATCGATGACAAGGAATTTGCATTTCCTGCAGACAATTGATTTTTTGCGACACACAAACTTAGCGATGTCGGCCTGGAATCCGATGAGCATTTCTTTTCATACTCTTTAAAAATAATCCTTCCAATGAAGCCATTGAATATAACCGCATTTATTCTATTTGTTATTTCCACAGCCAGTGGACAGGCCTTTAAAGGCGAAGAGCTGTTTGGAGCCCTTCGTGCCCGGCAGATTGGACCGGCTGTAATGAGCGGACGCGTGACGGATCTCGAAGCACACCCTACAGACAGTAAAGTATACTATGTAGGGGCCGCTGGAGGAGGAGTATGGAAAACCACCAATGCCGGAGTCACCTTTTTACCCATTTTTGAAAAACACACCCAGTGTATTGGGGCTGTGGAAGTGGACCCAAATGATCCTGACAAAACCATCTGGGTTGGAACAGGTGAAATCTGGACGCGAAACAGTGTCAGCATAGGGGATGGTATCTATAAAACTACGGATGGCGGTCAGAACTGGTCAAATATGGGGCTGGCCAAATCAGAACGTATTAGTAGCGTTATCGTTAAGCCGGGCAATTCTGACGTGGTCTACGCCGGGGTGCTGGGTTCGCTGTGGAGCGACTCCGATGAGAGGGGTGTCTACAGGACAACTGATGGCGGTAAAACCTGGGAAAAGTTGTTTTTTATCAATGGTACTACGGGCTGTTCGGAACTGCTCATGGATCCTTCAGATTCCGACGTGATTTATGCAGCGTTTTGGGAATTCAGACGCACAGCTTTTTCTTTCAATTCCGGTGGGTACAACAGCGGTCTATACAAAAGTAAGGATGGCGGCAAGACCTGGACAAAAATACACAATGGATTTCCGTCTGGCAAACTGGGACGTATAGCCGTAGCCATAGCTCCTTCACAGCCCTCGACAGTGTATGCAGTAATTGAGGCCGAAAAAGCTGA
>JAKQGD010000201.1 GCA_029573365.1 Bacteroidota bacterium
CCTGTCCCGTCTTTGTACCTGCCATCCAGTTGACCGATGTAGCATCAAAACCTCTGGCAAAACTGTCCTGGTAAACAAGCCTGTACGTTACACTTCCCACATCAGGGCATCCAACAGCTTCAAATCCATAATCTGTTCCGGGAACTAAGACGCTCAGGTCAAAGGTTTTTTGCAAGTTGGCCGAACATTCAGTAAGAAAAGTGGTCTTCAAATTGACATTAAAAGTCTCTGTATCCTGTGGAATGGAAATAAGAGCCGTATCCCCGGTGGCTGTCTGACTGCCTACCGTCCATTGTGTACCGGAAATGATGGCATTGGGGTTGAGTGGCCCGGATGTATTGATAAGCCTGATCTGAGCCAAACCGTCTGAAGGGCAGCCCTCCATTGAAAAAGCAAAATCCAGGCGGGGGAAAAACTCTCTGATATCGATCTGTTGTTCGTATTCGGTCTGACAGCCGTTTGTGGCATGGAGTTGTAACAGTACTTTTACCATTCCTGAGCTGTCGGCCCGGATGATGACATCTTTGCCGGAGTAGTTGGTCGTAATGCCATTTTGAGTGACCGACCAGTTTCTTTCGTCAATGCTGTACCCCGGTTCATTAAAGGCAGAAACATCCGTGAGGGCCAGCCGCAGACTGTCAAGTCCTTCGTTGCATCCGTCCAACCTGTAAGTAAATCCCGGCTCTATCTTGTTTTCAAAAACCGAAACTGTCTGAAGCAGGGTGTCAAAACATCCGTCTGTACCTCTTGTAGCCCGCAGGCGTACGGTATATACTCCTGACTGCGGAAAAGTAAAGACCGGATTTTTTTCCGTTGACTTAAACGAGGGATCTGTAGACGGATAGTCAAAGTCCCACTGATAAGCAGAGGAACTGAGACTGGAGTTATAAAACTCTACAGTCAAACCATCACAATTGGATTCTGAGGTGGTAAAATGTGCCTTGGGTGGCTGACTACACACCCTGACGTTGTACTGAAAGTCCCGTCTGACGATGCTGAGCAGAACTCCGTTTCTGTATTCTTCTACGCAGACACCGATAAGAAACTGTCCTACCAGATTTGGGGTAGCGGTCATCACCCCGGTTTTACTGTCAATCTGGAGAGGGGTACCACCCATCATGTCGTTTAGGGAATATGGGGCTGCCCACTGTATGTTTGAATATGGAGGAAAGCCCGGTGGCTGAGGACGCGGATTTGCCTGGGTTCCACCTATGGAAGGTGTGCACAGTTTGTACACCAGTGAGTCTCCATCGGCATCGGTAGCCGAATGGTCAAAAACCAGAGGCTTGTTGGCACAAATATATACATCAGGCCATTCGGTAAAAACCGGAGAAGTGTTTTTTGATGTCAGAGCTTTCTCTGTGACTGCTACCCAGTAAGTGGAACCTGTTTCGAGTGGATTTACAATGTTATTTATGGTGGCGTTACGGCAGCATCTTTGATATGCCAGGATATATCCGCCCGGTCTTTCTGGCAGATTGATGTTACCCTGATAAATGGTTTCATGGACACACACCTGGGTTCCTTCAAATCCGCAGTCACTGCGGATATACTCATTCAGAGTATCAGAAGTCATAAACGGGATTTTGAGCTGACCGTTGTTGCCCAACCATGTGGCCAGTGCACCTGCACTTGTAAAAATACCTATGGACGCAGGATCATCAAACTGTGCCTCTGGTGAGCCTAAAAGGCAGTCACGCCTGAGGGTAAGCCTTACCTGATAGGTATTTCCTGAGATATGTTTGTAGGTAAGATTACCTCCAACAATGTGTGTTGCCCGGGTCTCAGATGGGGCCATCATATAAATGGCCATCACTAAAAACTGGATTCTGAATATTTTATTTATTATGCTCATTCTGGCCGTTGTTTTTAATTAGAAGCATTGTTTCTGCTTGCCCTTAATATTTCTACTCTTCGTTGTTTAGCCGCCTTAAGATTGTAAATGGAATTTCTTTCGTCCTTGATGTCTGAAGGAACATCCGGTGGAGAAAGCTCTTTGCCAAAAGAAATATCCGTGATCTTCAGCTGTCCTGACAGGAAGTATTTACGCAATTGTTCGTTGTCAAAGATGACCATTTCATTTTTTACAGAGTTGACCCTTCTTTGTCCCAGGGCAAGGTTGTATTTAGATTCTGCCCTTGGCGAGGTAAATCCTTTGAGCACCAACTCTACCTTGTTGCCGGCTTCAAGTTCCTGCATTAGATTGCCGATAAACAACCTGAACTTATCGTAACCGCCGCGTACATCTCCTTCGAAGAAGTTTTCGTATTCGTTTCTCACCATGTCGGCCTCCTCTCCTGCAAGTGGCCTGGAAAATCTGTCTTTATAATCTTCTTTTCGGCTCATGTAACTGGTTACCAGATCGCCGTATTTAGTACTAGTAAGAGTACTTTTACTGGCAATGTCAGGCAAATCGTTGTCAAAGTACAGGGATATAGGCAGAAGGTCCTGAAGTACAAACTTATCGAGATACATGTTGACGGTAATCAGTCCCGATTTGTCATACGGTCTCGTATCAAGCATTTCTACAGCATCAGTATAGCCTTCCTTGCGTGCAGTAATTTTGTATTGCTTACCCCGGTCTACCATGAAGTGGAAGTCATTGGACAAATTATTTACCTCGATGATTTCCTTTTTGGAAGGGTCTGTGAGGTC
>JAKQGD010000209.1 GCA_029573365.1 Bacteroidota bacterium
CTAGGTCTTTGGTTTGTACAACAGTTGTTCTCGGGTCTGGGCTCACTGGGCCCTGCCAATGCTGCCAGCGAAGGTGTGGCATGGTGGGCACATATCGGAGGGTTTGTATTTGGACTGCTTGGTGGCGTGTATCTCAAAAAGTTTTTAAGCAATGATGAGGAAAGCCCATTAAAAGATACCGTAGATATGATGTAATTTTCAGCTGTAGCTGAATGTCATTTAATATACTCAAAATCAACACATTTGTCCTCAGGGCAACACTCCTCTTTTAGCCGGAGGTGGCGAAAAATCAATATTCAACAACCGGAGATGAGCGTTTTCGCCTATGCGGTATGTCCGTTTTACGGCAAATTTATTAAACAGCCATCCGATACCCAAAGCCACTCCCCCAATGATTAGATGTCCCGGCTTTACACTGTCCTGGCCTGTTGCTATGGCAACTGTCCCGTACAAAAGCCAAACACCCCCAAATACTGAAAACATCCTTGAGGCTGCCCATGCGGTCCTGTTTATGGTTCTGAACCTGGAAATCTCTGATACATAGACCATTCCGTCCTCAAAAACTATGATGCCCTGGTCAGCATCTATATTTTTTATCACCCGGGTCTGCCATTCATCAGGATTGTCTTTGGTTTTAAAAGTAATTTCACTACCCTCTCCAAATTTTACTGATTTTACTTCATTTCTGATTTCAAGGAGCAACATTCTTTGGGTATTTCCCTGCAAGGACAGGAGCCAGAAAACAACCCAGAGCAATAACCGGAGTTTCATTTTTACTTTTTTACGTTTACCAATGCGGTCCTCACCCTGAGTGTCTTGCCTTCCTGCTCTGTCCATATAGGCCTGATGACACCATTGTAAGCACTTATATCATTATAATCACCAAAAAACAGGACAGGTTGTGGCAGGAAAGGTTTTTCGCTGATTTTTTTATTGACAAAAGTCTTGCCTCCATCGGTAGAATAGGCTAGGTACACATCTGTTTGTTCATCCTGATGAGCTCTTCTGTCATAAAATACAAACCATAGGACTCCGGATACAGGGTCTACGTCCATCCATGACATAAACTGATGACGGCCGGGCGGATCGTCATTTACGCGTACCGGGGCAGACCAGGTTTCGCCGCTGTCGGCTGATGTCATACACCAGATATCGGTATCGACCTCGCCATTTCGTTGGTCGCTCCACGACACATACAAGTTGCCTCTGTATTTGCCGGGAGAGTGATCTGCCTTAAGGACTGGCATTCCATTGCAACGGTCAATGCCAGGGATCGAAATGGACCACCCCCCAGGTTGTGCGGCAATGATCTTGTCCTTGTCCTGCCAGGTACGGCCCTTGTCAAATGACCGGTCTAAGTAAATCTTGCTGTCAAAAGACCAGACTATATAAAAGGTACCGTCGATACCTGCTGCAGGGACAGCCCCTTCTGTGGTTTTGTCATCATCGAGGCAATCACCTTCAAACTCACTTACCACAACGGCATCGGACCAGCTATCGCCATTGTCACGAGACACCGAAAACAAGATCCTCGATCTGTCAGACGAATCGCTGCTACCATACTTGTCAAACTCTGTCCAGGACATCAGTATATCTCCGCTTACAGGGTCTACGCCTATCCAGTGCTTGTCATGGTCTTTTGTACGATCTGCTCTGGGAAAACTGCCTTCCTGCCAGGTGACGCCACCGTCATCAGACACTTGTACCACTATCCGGTCCAGAAATTCTGGGCTGGCGTAGGCCTTGCCTGCAGGATTTGACAAATGGCCGTAGAGAGCCCTGCCGGTTTTTGTATGTTTGACCACAGGATCACCATAGACACCCAACATGGATGTAAGCCTGCCGTTGGTCCAGGTTTTACCACCGTCAAAAGAATGATAGTACCTGTCCAGCACTGAGCCGGCAACCATGTTTTGCGTGTTCGTCGGATTTACAGATATGGAGGGTTCGCATGGGCCTATCATTCTGGGACCCTGATCTATGGTTACCAGACGTACGCTGTCAAGACGTAAAAGTACCGTACTTTCCTTTAAATTGGGTGGCATAGCCTTCCGAGTACAGGAAGTGATCACAATGCCCAGACATATGGCCAGCAGTAGTTTCGATTGTGAATATATATCTTTCATTAAAATTACATTTTTTCGAGTATGACGGCATAACCCTGACCTACGCCGATACACATGGTAGCAAGGGCGTATTTACGGTTTGTACGTCGGAGTTCCAACGCTGCAGAAAGGATAATCCTGGCCCCGGACATTCCTAGCGGATGTCCTAAGGATATGGCACCACCGTTGCGATTGACCCGTTCGTCATCATCCTTTAATCCCAGTTGCCGGATACATGCAAGTACCTGCACTGCAAAGGCTTCGTTTAGCTCGATCACACCGATTTCCTCCATGGTAAGACCTGCTCTTTTTAAGGCCTTTTTTGAGGCTTCAACAGGACCAATGCCCATTATTTTGGGTTCGACACCGACGACTGCCGAACTGACGATTCTGGCCAGCGGTTCATAGCCATGGTGTGCTGCGGAGGATTCAGAAGTAACTAAAAGTGCTGCAGCCCCGTCATTAAGTCCCGAAGCATTTCCCGCTGTGACGGTACCGTCTTTTGCAAAAGCGGGTCTGAGTACTGCAAGTCCTTGAGGAGTAGTGTCTTGTTTTATAAATTCGTCGCTGCTAAAAATGATCGTTTCTCTTTTAGGTATCGGTATTTCTAACGGTAAAATTTCTTCTGAAAGACGTCCGGACAGTTGTGCAGCATGGGCTTTTTTTTGCGAGTTATAAGCAAACTGATCCTGGTCCTCCCTGCTTATGTGGTACAACTTGGCCAGGTTTTCTGCGGTCTCGCCCATGGCCTCCGTGCCATAAAGTTCCTTCATTCTAGGATTGACAAACCGCCACCCGAAAGACGAATCGTACAGTGCGGCATCACTGCCAAAGGGCTGCGAAGACTTTGACATAACCCACGGTGCTCTTGTCATGTGTTCTACGCCACCTGCGATCACAATATTGGCATCACCTGTAACGATAGCCCTGGAAGCATGAATGACAGCAGACATACCCGATGCACAAAGTCTGTTAACGGTCTCCCCCGGCACGGAATAATGCAGTCCTGCCAGCAACGAGGCCATACGGGCCACATTTCTGTTGTCTTCCCCTGCCTGGTTGGCACAACCCATGATTACTTCATCTGGCGAATCAGGAGCAAGGCCGTATTTTTCTTTGACACCTTTTATCACGTGGGCAGCCAGATCGTCAGCCCTTACCTGAGAAAGTGTACCCCTAAAATTTCCTACAGGAGTCCTGACGCCCCCAATTATAAACGCTCCTTTGGTCATAAATTTAAGTTTGCAACCCAAATATAAACATTCCATATGACAGCTTGATGGAATAGCCAAAAAAGTAACATAACATGCCATTAGAAATCCCAATTTTACAGAAAGGATTTAATGGTTTCCTCTGGTTTGTTTTTATATAAAATAGAGTAAAAAAAAGCCCCCCTTCAATTTCTTGAAGAGAGGCCATCCCAAAAACCGATTTATCTCTAACTCAGTTCTGAGCTATATCATGCATTCGATTACTCGATGATGATCATCTTCTTAGTTGCAGAGAATTCTCCGCTCGTAAGTGTGTAGTACA
>JAKQGD010000220.1 GCA_029573365.1 Bacteroidota bacterium
GGAAATTGAGGACATTGTCACAGAATACCACAAATTTGTATACATGCTTATCGATGAGGGCGTCTGCAAGGTTTCGTTTCAGGAACATAATGTCATTGCCAAGACAGTCGTTCCATTCGCCTATCAGTTCTATGAGAGCAAAATGTTTTCGGTAATCTACAAACAGGAGTTTTGCATAAAGCGTGTCTGAGCCGAAAAAGTCCCACTGTGGGTGGATGTAATAATTGTATATGCGGCTCGTAAACTGAAATTCGTCATATTGCCTTCCGTAAAAAGGTGATTTGTGGTCAGCCTCTGCCGCATATTCATCTCTCCAGCCCCACCAGGGCTCTATATCATGCATCTCGGAGTACTTTTTTTTGCATCGAATAAATGTTATTGCCAGTCATGGCCTCTCTGGACCATACTCTGTCCATTTGATGTGGGTGTGCACGGTGCGGACATTGCAGGTTGCAGTTTGAACACATATCTGCCAGGCATGGTTCGGTCTGTATAGAAATGTCTACATCGTTTTCAGGCAGGGTTCCTCTTATAAGTGCCTTCAGGGTTTTTACCTGGGTTTCAGCCTGGATGATGTTATAAAACCAGGGCAAGGTAAGGTGCAAGTCTACGTGCGAAACATGCCCAAATTTAAGGTAAGTAAGCTTGTGTATATTGACCCAGGAATCATCCCTTCCATCTCTGATGTGTGATACCAGCAAGTCAAGGGCCCCTTCGTCGGCTTCATCCATGAGGCCGTTTATAGTTGTCTTTAACACCGAATAACCTGTGTAAATGATGACCCCACCAAAAATAACTGCCAGAAGGCTGTCAATCCACTGCATACCGGTAAGGTGATATATAACCAGTCCGCCGGCGAGAGCCAATGTGGTGTACATATCCGATATCAGGTGTTGTCCGCCGGTAATCAGAGCGATGCTGTTTCTTTTGCGTCCTGCCATCACAGAATACTTGCCCATAGCAAAATTGACTATTGCGGTGGTCATCATCAATAAAATACCTGTATCCAGGCTGGTTACTGTGGGTGGTTGTCCCAGTCTTTTTATCGCTTCGATGATGATAAGCACACCTGCTACGCTGATCAGTATGCCTTCGATGGAGGCCGTGATGAGCTCGACTTTCCCGTGCCCGTACGGATGGTCGTGGTCTCTGGGCTGGGCTGCATAACTCAGCGATTTTAGAGTGATAAAACCGGTGATGATGTTGACAGTGCTTTCCAGGGCGTCAGACAGTATTCCTACGGAATTGGTGAGGACAAAGGCCAGACATTTGATGGCAAACAACGCCATGCCACCCCAGAGGATGTACCTTTGGATCTTTATGTTAAAGCCTGCGTTGTCTGCTACAGACATTAAGATTGTTTTATTTTTACGCTTTAATTATAATACAAATATAGTGCTAAAATGATTTGGAAGGAAAAGCCTGACGCCGAGGCTGTCAATAATTTTACCGTAAACACATTGGCTCACTACCTCGGTATCGAGGTGACAGAATTTGGTGACGATTATGTCAGGGCCCGTATGCCTGTAGACTCACGGACAAAACAGCCTCTGGGCCTTCTTCATGGTGGGGCTTCTGTCGTTCTGTCTGAGTCCATAGGCAGCATGGCCAGCTGGCTTATTACAGCCGATCCGGCAAAAAACATAGTAGGCGTAGAAGTAAATGCCAATCACGTCAAATCTGCCAGATCAGGTTTTGTTTATAGCATCACCCGTCCTGTGAAGCTAGGCAGGACACTTCATGTTTGGAATACAGAGATTTATGACGAAGACAATAATCTGCTTTGTGTTTCCAGACTCACGGTCATGATTGTCGGTTGATATTTATTACTGTTGTTCTTAGATTTTAAAGTCTGGTTTTATACCTTTGCGGCCTTATGGATACAAGCCTGGCAAAATATTTTTCGAGCAAGGATGAGTTGGATAAGCTCAGCATCACAGAGATTGAGGGCATGATAACATTACATCCTCACTCCATGGTGTACAGGCTGCTTCTGGCTAAAAAAATGCCTGTGGCATCTAGGTCTGATGTAATGCTCTATAATAACGATGCCTTGTTCTTCCTCGATCTTAGGGCAGTGACAGAACCTACAATACAATATGGTGTGGAACAAAGTGGTGATTTGTACGCTTCCGCGAATGAAAATGCGAAATCCCCATCAGATGTAATGGAAGATTTACATGTCGGACATCAGGAAGACAAAATGCAAGAAGTAGCTGAAGAGGTTATCACTCTGCCGCTCATGGTTGACGACAATTCTGAACAGGGAGAAGCGATGATCGAGCCGGGAACGAGCCTCAATGAGGGAGTAGAGGTATCAGTATCTGAAATCCCTGCGGACCCAGGACCTACTGCAACAGAAACAGCAGAAAGCATCCTGGAGTCTGAGACCATACCGGAAGATAATAATTTAGTCCCGCTTGTGTCTGATGCTGATGCTGAACCTGCCACTCAGGCCAGCTACAAAAAGAAGTCGGACACCGGGAATAAAAAGAAAAAAGGTAAAAAGAAAGACGGGAAGAAGAAAAAATTCAGATTGTCAGAATACAGCGGTATTTCTGACTATTCGCAGTGGTTGCTTTCCTTTGGCCGCAAGGACATTGACAAAAAAATCAAAAAGGAAGAGAAGTCAGCGAGAAAGAAAGAACTCAGGAAAAATGTGATGAAGTCTGTAACAAAAAAAGCTTCGGTGGTATCAGAACCCCTGGCAGATTTGTTGGCAAGTCAGGGCCATTTGGATGAGGCAAAAAAAATGTATGAACAGCTGATGCAAAAATTTCCGGAAAAAAGTATTTACTTTGCAGCCAAAATTAATGATTTAATAAATAAAAGTTAAGTAATGACCACAATTTTGACCATACTGATAGCCATAAACTGCGTTTTGTTGATGGCCGTCGTGTTGATCCAGAATCCAAAAGGTGGCGGAATCGATTCATCTTTAGGAGGCACTGCAGCTAATCAGATGTTTGGTGCTGCAAAGTCCACTGATTTTGTTGAGAAAGTGACCTGGGGTCTGGCAGCTACTTTGTTCATTCTTTGTATCGTTACGGCCATTCTGGTGTCCGGTACCGATACCAATCTGATACAACAAGCTCAATAAAAACCAACTCAAAACTCAATCTTGCAAGGGGTTTTCGCATAGCGTTGACCCCTTTTTGTTTTAGTGTTTTTGATATTATCGTATGACAAAAATCAGACTTTTGACGGAGTCTGCACTGATCAGCCTGACTACATAACATCCGGACGGAATGCCCTCCAATGGCAAGGATAGCCGTTTTGTCTGACGCAAATTTTCCATTTCCAGTATCATTATACCCGAGACACTTACCAGCTGCAAACGATCAGGAGAGGTGGCCCATTCCATTGTTATGCCTTCTTCTCCGGCAGGATTAGGGTAAAGTCTGTAGCCATGTAAGGTCTCGTTTTCTGTGCCTGATATATTTTCTATGGTCAAGGTGGTTTCTGCAATGCAGCCACTTCCGTCTGTGACTTTTACTTTGTATTCGCCGGAAGGCAACTGCTGCAGGCACGACCCTTCAGTAATGACGCCATCTACAGAAAATGTATATGGGGGTATGCCTCCCACAAAGCTGACACAAAAGCTACCTGCTGAGGTAAAGTTGGTGTCCGGAACGATTTGAGCACGTACTTCAATATCTGACAGCGAAGTAATATTCACGGGTACTATCTCAAGGGTGCATCCCAGACTGTCAGTAATGGTCCCGGAATACTGACCATTGGGCAGGCCTGTGATTATAGGACCGGAGTAAGTTCCTTCGTTCCACTGCACCTTAGTATGTCCTGCATTGCCTGATATTTCTATGGAAATCTGCCCGGTGGAATCAGTGTTGCAGTTGTTGTTGCCCACCATGCTGACCGTATAAAAGTAGGGTGTCTTTTCTGTTATTTTTATTTCGTTTGAAACGCCGGTACAACCTGCCTGGTCTGTTACGGTGAGCCTGTAGGTACCTGCGGCAAGCGAGAAAAGGGTGTCAGTCTTTTGCGGATTAAAATATTGAACACCATGACTCCAGTTGTAATCAAAATCCGGTTTTCCTTTCTGTATTGAAGCTGA
>JAKQGD010000022.1 GCA_029573365.1 Bacteroidota bacterium
AAAATCGCCACCTTCGCAAAGCCCGAAACAGTTTCACATAATTAAAAAACAAAAAATGAATCTGAAAACTTACTGGATAATTTTAATTACTATACTTATCAATAATAGGTGTATGTCGTCAAATGGATTTTATGTAGTAGATAAAGAATCCAATGAGGCATTGATAGGTGTAAAACTGAGATCTCTTAACAATAGTAAACTAGAAGTTACAAGTGATTTGAACGGTTATATCAAGTTGGAAGATATGAATAAAGTAGCTAATGAAAGCTTAGAATTTCAATATGTTGGATTTAAATCAATGGTAATATCTCTTGACGATTTATTAAAATTAGATTCTGTTCAACTAGAAGAACTACAAACTGAGCAATCACTCGGTACAACAGGAATATTGCCATATCGAATTACAAAATTTTATATCGATTCTAATACAATCAAGACAACTAATTTAAATAATGTAGAAAGAGATATCGCAATTGAAAGCCTACATAGATTAGCAAATAGCTTTTACAAAGATGATTATGGAAGGTTAAAAGTTTCTTTCGAAGTCGATACAAGTGGAAATATCTTGAGCTTTGAACTTCTAGAATTTTCATTTCAACCAATCAATCAAGTTGCACAACTTAAACTGAAATTACAAAACGAAGTAGTAAAAAGTAATCTTCAATTAGGTCAAGACAATAAATCTATAACCGGTAGAAGAAAATCAGATAAAATTAAATACTCATTACCTCTAAACTCGGAGTGAATAAGTATGGTGTGTCGTATGCTTAATTTGGAAAAAGCGAATTGCCTGATAAGAGCGGGACAGAATGCTTAGCATGTCGCCAGTTGGTGAGGTGTGAAAACAATATACGGTGACCTCGATGATGGCATAACATGACTTTTGTCAGTTTTGCAATGGCTGGAATATGCTACTTTTGGACTTTCAAATTGAAATTCAGTTTTTATGGCAACCAATGAAAAGTTAAACAAGGACGCTTTATTGTATCATGAATTTCCAAAACCAGGAAAAATATCCGTTGTTCCTACTAAAAAACATGCCACACAACGCGACCTGGCACTGGCATATTCACCTGGAGTGGCAGCACCCTGCCTAGCCATCGAAAAAAATCCGCAAGATGCCTACAGATATACATCAAAGGGAAACCTGGTTGCCGTCATATCCAATGGTACTGCTGTGCTGGGCTTGGGCGACATCGGTGCCCTGGCAGGAAAACCAGTCATGGAAGGCAAAGGACTGTTGTTTAAAATATTTGCAGATATTGATGTGTTTGACATTGAGATTGACGAAAAAGACCCGGAAAAGTTTATTCAAATCGTCAAAGGAATTGCTCCTACATTCGGAGGCATCAACCTGGAGGACATCAAGGCTCCGGAGGCTTTTGAAATAGAAAGACGCCTTAAAGCAGAACTGGATATCCCGCTGATGCACGATGACCAGCATGGCACAGCCATCATTTCGGCTGCCGGACTGCTCAATGCGTGCGAGATCGTTGGAAAAAACATCGGTGATCTCAGAATTGTGGTCAACGGAGCAGGAGCTTCGGCGATTTCCTGCTCGAGGTTGTACAAAAAATTGGGCATCAATCCTGACCACTTGATCATGCTGGACAGCAAAGGGGTCATACGCAGGGACAGGCCGGATTTATCGGCTGAGAAATTGGAATTTTCGACCACCATTGACGTGTATGACCTGGACGATGCCATAGTAGGAGCGGATATGTTTCTGGGTTTGTCAAAGGGCGATGTTCTGACACCACAAATGTTGCTGAAAATGGCACCTAACCCCATCGTTTTTGCACTTGCCAATCCGACACCCGAAATAGATTACCACCTGGCCATGAACACCCGAAAAGATATATTGATGGCCACAGGTCGCTCTGATTTCCCAAACCAGGTCAACAATGTCCTTGGATTTCCATATATCTTCAGGGGTGCCCTGGATGTGAGGGCTACGACCATCAATGAAGAAATGAAAATTGCGGCTGTTTATGCATTGGCAGACCTGGCAAAACAATCGGTACCGGAAAAAGTAAACATCACCTACGGCGAAAAACACATTGCTTATGGCAGAGATTATATCATACCTAAACCTTTTGATACCCGTCTGATAGAAGTAGTGCCTCTGGCTGTGGCCAAAGCTGCCGTGGAATCTGGTGTGGCCAGGGAGCCTGTAAGGGACTGGGAAAAATACCGTGAGGAACTGGCCGAACGACTGGGAGGTGGAAGTAAATGGATGAAAAGGCTGATAAGTCAGGCAAAAGAAAACCCCAAACGTGTTGTATTTCCGGAAGCCGACCAACTGGATGTACTTAAAGCTGCACAGATAGCATATGACGAAGGCATTTGCAAACCCATACTGCTGGGCAGACAGGATACCATCCGTCAAATGATGCATGAAATTGACTTTGATGTCATCGAAGGTGATGTGCTTGTTTTGGACCCTGACAGTGACCAGGAAAAGCAAAGAAGAGAAAAATTTGCCTATGAGTACTGGGTGTCCAGACAACGCAAAGGTGTCAAACTCAACGATGCCATGTTATTGATGCATGAACGCAATTATTTTGGTGCCATGATGGTCATGGCAGGGGAGGCAGATACCCTGGTTTCTGGGTACACAAAAAATTATGCCAGTGTCATTAAACCCATGATGGAGGTTTTCGGGTGTAAAAAAGATGTAAAGCGTATCTCGGCGACTAACCTGATGCTTACCCCTAAAGGTCCGTTGTTTTTATCGGATACTGCAGTAAATATAAAGCCGGATGCAGAAGAACTGGCTGGTATCACTAAATTGACAGCCGATACCATGTCTATGTTTGGCATCAAACCTGCTATAGCCATGTTGTCATATTCAAATTTTGGTACGTCGGCTCACGAATTGTCCGCCAAGGTGGCCAAAGCTGTAAAAATAATGCACGATACACACCCGGAAATAGATGTGGACGGAGAAATACAGGCTGACTTTGCACTCAACCAGGATATGATGAAAGGGCACTTTCCATTTTCAAAACTGGCAGGCAAAAAGGTCAATGCATTGATATTTCCTGAGTTGTCATCCGCCAATATTACCTACAAAATCCTGAAAGAACTCAGCGAAATAGAGTCCGTGGGCCCCATCCTGATGGGTATGCAAAAAGCAGTGCACCTGGTACAGCTGGGAGCACG
>JAKQGD010000255.1 GCA_029573365.1 Bacteroidota bacterium
TAACAGGCTTTGTGCTGATGGTGATTTTTGCCTATGGCTACGCCCATGTATTCAGCAGCAGGGCTGCCTATATCCATTTTGGAGCTATGTTGGGCAGCCTTATGGTGGCCAATGTATTTTTTGTGATCATTCCTGCCCAGAAAACGATGGTGGCTTCCGCCAAAATGGGGCTCATGCCCGATCCATCCATTGGCAAACATGCCCTGATGAGATCCATACACAATAATTATCTGACCCTTCCCGTGCTTTTTGTCATGGTAAGCAACCACTTTCCGAGTACATTTGGCCACGCCCGCCAATGGGTCATACTTTCCGTCATATCGGCTGGTGTAATGGGCATAAAACATTACCTCAATCTGCGTGAAAAAGGACAATACTCCACCTGGATACTGCCGCTGTCTGTGATCATTTTATTGGGAGCTGCCTTCATGACCGCCCCGGCTAAAAATGCCGGAGAATGCAAAGACGAGCTCACCACGGCGGAGATCATGCCCATCATACGCTCTAAATGTGCCGTCTGCCACTCCACAAAACCCACCGACGATGTATACACCTCACCACCAAACGGCCTGATATACGAAACCCCCGATGACATCATCAGACTGCACGACAAGATTTTGCAACGGGTGGTGGTGACTAAAACCATGCCCCCCAACAACAAGACAAACCTCACCGACGACGAGAGAGATCAGATTAGGTGCTGGATAGAACAAGGTGCAAAAAAATAGGAAATGACACTCACACAATTTAACAATCTCAGTCTAGATGACGCTGTTTTAGTGTTGCACAAATGCTGCGGTTCCAACTCCTGGGCTCAGCAGGTTGCCGCTGGAAGACCCTACACAGATTTACCAAAACTGGCAAGGGCCATGGCTGATAAGTGGTATTCCAATTGCGGCGAAACCGACTGGAGAGAAGCTTTTAGCCACCATCCCAGGATCGGTGACGTATCAGGACTGAAAGAAAAATTTGCAGCCACGGCCCATTTTTCAGCATCCGAGCAGGCAGGAATATCGGACACTCCTGATGAAATCCTGCAGCAACTCCACGATGCCAACAGAAAATATGAAGCCAAAAACGGTTTTATTTTTATCGTGTGTGCCACCGGAAAAACAGCCCCTGAAATGCTGGCCCTGCTTAATGACCGACTGAATAACACTCCTAAGGAAGAGCTCCGCCTTGCCATGGGCGAACAAGCCAAGATCACCCTCATCAGGCTGAAAAACAGCATCGAAGGTGAGTGGAACACCCTCCCGGCAAGCCACATCACTACGCATGTGCTTGATACCGCTACAGGGTTGCCCGCAAAGGGCATCACCATCAGACTTCAGGACAGACACTCGGGTTATGAAACCTTTGCCCAGGGCATTACCAATGCCGACGGCCGTATACCGGACCTGTTGCCTCAAAGCAGGATGCTGACTCCTGGCCGATACAAGATGATTTTTGACACGGGAGGATATTATGCTGCCCGGGGCATCCGTACCTTTTACCCCGTAGTGCCCGTATTTTTCGAAACATTCGACGAAAGTCACTATCATATTCCATTATTGCTGAGCCCATACGGTTACACAACCTACAGGGGAAGCTAAATTTTCATTAAAAGCA
>JAKQGD010000027.1 GCA_029573365.1 Bacteroidota bacterium
GATCATGACGTAGAGAAATTCGAAATCAAACAACAGGAAAAAACAGACCAGCAGCACAAAGTAATTGAAATATGTGGCCCAATGCAGCGAATCAGTCCTGGTCCGCCATATAAACTCGTCCTCGGTTTCTTCCCTTGTAAACGCTATGACAAACAGCGATATCAGCATCATTACACCTGCAATGGTTAGGGTGTAGTTGCCGGGAATCGTACAAAACCAGCAGGGACCGGAATGCGAAAACAAAGATGCTCCTGAATACAAGGAAAAAACATTCGGCCCCAGCCATTCAAAATTAAATTCAAAAAAAAGAGCCACACAACCAAGGATCAGTGATGGTGCAAGCAGCCACCAGCCGTATTTTCGCAATGAATGGGGTAGTAAAAGATTTGAGTTCATGACATCCTGAATTTAAATTGAAAGAAATAGGATACAAATATAATATAAACTTTACAATATGTCAAGTAACGATTACATAAAGTAATTAAAAAATTACAAAATGGAATAATACAAGGCTTCCAATTATTAGGCAATGGGATACATTAAAGAGGCAATTTCTTTACGTTTAAGCAGAAAAAAATTCATACCTTAGCACTTTCTATTTTAGACCTAACCCAACCAAAAAATATGAAACCAGGACACCTTTCTGATTTTGCCAAAAGGCACATAGGTATTTCATCATCAGAGCTGGAAGAAATGCTCGGAGTCATCGGTGTAAGTTCGCTTGACCAGCTGATAGACGAGACTGTGCCGTCATCAATACGGTCGGGGAAGCCCCTGGACCTTCCTTCGGCCATGAATGAATCTGAGTATCTGGCACACGTAAGAGATGTAGCTGCCAAAAACAAAGTCTTCAGATCGTTTATTGGTCAGGGTTATTACAATACCATCACACCGACGGTGATTCTACGCAATATTTTCGAAAATCCCGGATGGTACACCCAATACACTCCTTATCAGGCAGAGATAGCCCAGGGAAGGCTAGAGGCATTGTTAAATTTTCAGACCATGGTCTCGGAGCTCACCGGATTGCCCATTGCCAATGCATCATTGCTCGATGAAGGTACGGCTGCTGCAGAAGCCATGGCCATGTGCGAAGGCATTCACAATAAAAAAAGGAAGACAGACCCAGCCACCAGATTTTTTGTAGACAACAATGTGTACAGGCAGACCCTGGATGTGGTCATTACCAGAGCAAAGCCTCTGAATATCGAAGTCGTGACGGGAGACTGGCGGACTTTTGATTTTTCCGAAAAGTACTTTGGTGTGCTTCTGCAATATCCGGATGCTTTGGGCAATGCCAGTGATTACAGGCAGTTTGCGGCGGGTTGTAACGAAAAGGACATCCAGGTGGTAGTAGCAGCAGACATCATGAGTCTGGTCATGCTTTCTCCTCCCGGCGAATGGGGAGCCGATGTGGTGGTAGGAAATACGCAGAGATTTGGTGTGCCCAAAGGATTTGGGGGGCCTCATGCCGCTTATTTTGCTACAAAGGAGGACAACAAGAGGGTTATTCCCGGCAGAATTATTGGAATGTCTGTAGACGTAAATGGCGACCCGGCTCTCCGCATGGCATTGCAGACACGCGAACAACACATACGACGCGAAAAAGCAACTTCAAATATTTGTACAGCACAGGCCCTTCTGGCCATTATGGCCGGTATGTATGCTGTTTATCATGGCCCTGACGGACTGGCCGGGATAGCAAACAGAATTCATGGCCACACATGTTCATTGGCAGCAGCACTCAGGGCTGCAGGCTATGCCCCGGTCAATGATACCTTTTTTGATACCCTCACGATAGACTCCGATGCAGCTACAGTGGCTGCAGTAAGAAAAGCGGCTGAAGAGGCGGGCATCAATTTTTACTATCCTTCTGACTCCCGTTTATCTATTTCGCTTGACGAATCGGCGAGTGCACGGGACTTAGAGGACATTTTGCGGGTTTTTGCCGTTGCCACGGGCAAAACTGTTGCCTCAGCCAACACCGCGGGAGCAACAAGTCTGGGAAGTATGGTACGCCAAAGTTCTACATTGACGCATGCGGTATTTTCGATGTACCATACCGAGAGCAAGATGATGAGATACATCAAAAGGCTTGAAAATAAGGATCTTAGCCTTGTGCATTCTATGATATCGTTGGGCTCCTGCACCATGAAGCTCAATGCTGCCAGTGAGATGATTCCTGTATCATGGCCGGCTTTTTCGTCTATGCATCCGTTTGCACCTGCCTGGCAATGCGAGGGTTACAATCAGATATTCAGAGACCTGGAGTCATATCTGGCTGAGATTACAGGTTTTGAGGCATGCTCACTCCAACCCAATTCCGGTGCTCAGGGCGAATATGCGGGGCTGCTTACGATCAGGGCCTATCATGAAGACCGAAACGAACACCACCGCAACGTGGCACTTATTCCATCATCGGCCCATGGTACCAATCCTGCTTCAGCTGTCATGTGCGGCATGGAAGTAGTCGTAGTGGCTTGTGACGAAAAGGGAAATGTAGATATGGACGATTTAAGGTCCAAAGCCGTGCAGTACAAAGACAACCTGTCCTGTCTTATGGTTACATATCCTAGTACACACGGAGTTTTTGAGACATCGATAAAGGAAATATGTGACATCATCCACCAAAATGGAGGATTGGTATATATGGATGGTGCCAATATGAATGCCCAGGTAGGACTGACCAGCCCCGGCATCATCGGAGCAGATGTGTGCCACCTCAACCTGCACAAGACTTTTGCCATACCACATGGAGGAGGAGGCCCAGGTATGGGCCCCATTTGTGTAAACAGCAAACTGGCCCCCTTCCTGCCCGGTCACACACTGGCTAGAACCGGCGGTTCCAAAGCTATTCACGCTGTGTCATCGGCCCCATGGGGCAGTGCCAGCATTCTGCTTATATCTTATGGCTACATCAGGATGCTCGGAGCCCAGGGAGTGACCGATGCCACAAAATATGCCATCCTAAATGCCAACTATATCAAGGCAAGGCTGGAAAAAGCCTACCAGATCCTGTACACCGGTGATCAGGGTAGGGCTGCCCATGAAATGATTGTGGACCTGCGACAATTTAAAGCTGCAGGTATCAGTGCCGAAGACGTTGCCAAAAGGCTCATGGACTATGGTTTCCACGCTCCTACGCTTTCTTTTCCCGTGGCCGGTACCATCATGATAGAGCCTACTGAAAGCGAAGACAAAGGCGAACTGGACAGATTTTGTGATGCCCTGCTGGAAATCAGAAAAGAAATCGATCAGGTGGCCTCAGGTGAGATGGACACACATTCCAATGTACTGACCAATGCACCACATACCTCAGCCATGGTCACTGCTGACGACTGGAAATTTACGTACTCCAGGCAAAAAGCAGCCTATCCGCTCCCATATATACGCCACATGGGCAAATTTTGGCCTTCTGTGGCAAGGGTAGACAGTGCCTATGGGGACAGAAACCTGGTGTGCATTTGTCCGCCTATAGAAGAATATACTAAACAGAATATGGATTGACCATTTAGATTGTGTCGACAAAAAGCCAAATTCCAAGGCGGAAAATATATATATTCGATTTAAGCTTTAGCTTAATGAATGCCCATAAGTGGCATTTAAGAATTGATACCGCTAGCGGGAGGGAAGCTGGGTACTCCTACAAGGCTTTCCAACGATGAGATTTGGCTTTTTGGCAGCAAGAAGGGCTGTCAAATCCATTTGAGTTTAGTATATATGAAAGGGTAACAATACCTTTGAGCCTGGCAGACTTTACAAAGTCAATCCTGAAACCAAAAAGTTAGTGTATCAATGATGTTCCATACCCTTTTTAAACCTGTAGGTAATGCCAAAATTGATTAGATAATCGGCAAAGGCAGCGTCACCATTTCGGGGCTGGCCTGTAGCCTGCTCTGTAAGCTTATCGGTCACGGATTGCGGTCTTTCACGCCTGAGGGCGATAGGTACATTGAGGTTGATACCTATGTTGTTTTTCATATAGCTTATGCCGGGCTCCACTGACAATACCGTTCCTGGCCTTCTGAATCCCAGGCTTCCACCAATGAGGTCCTCCACAGGCACACCTTCGTACCGGGCTGCCATGGCAGCCGAAAATGACTCAGAGAGGCCATAGATCACACCGGCCCTGGCTCCAAACTGATCAGGTACAGACGTGATGGCTTCGTTTTGAAGAATGGCATTCAGCGTTTCCCTAAATGTTCTGGTACCATTGGTTTCTTTTGGATTGGCCAGGTAAAATGCATTTCCAAACAGAAAAAGTTTTCCTGATATCTTCTGATAAAACTGTACATCTGCCGAAATGCCAAATCCGCCATCACCCGGTTGGATGGACTGATCTACAGGTCTGACTTGTGGATCACCGTTTGGGCCTACATTGTAAAAGATGTCGCTGGCATTGTAGTTGCCTGTGGGCAACTTGACACCCAGGCCCAGGGCTATGTTGCTTTCCGGGCTTTTATCGGGATTTCGGAGCCAGTATCCTGCCCCTACTCGAACATCTGCCAGTCCTCGGGAGAAGGTGGTGTGTCTTTCTGTGCGTCCGTGCTCATACAAAGAAGAGCGGACATTGATGACATAGGGAAGGGTCATTGAAGCAAAAAGCCGGTTTGTCAGACCATAGCTGAGGTTAAAATCCCAGGCATGGGCGTGATTTATTACTTCGGTATTGTTGGCTACCCTGTCAGCTTGTTCTTCTGTACCTTTGAAGTGTCTAAACGACTTGAAATATCGGTAATTGACGTTTGCTTGCCAGTTTCCTTTGGTGAGAATGTTGGACGAAAGTCTGCCGCCCTGGCAACTGCCCATTTGTCTGATGGCGACGCAGCCCTGTCCGTTAAGGCTGGAAGCGACGGCTGTAAGAAAAATACTGAATAACATTAAGGCTTTCATGCTTTCAAATTGGATGTGATTGTAGGGTCAAAAGTATGAAAGATTTGGAATTCAGAATAAAAATAATTTGATGATATCCCCAATGAATACCAAGCAATTCCGCCAGTATTAATCTTACATCTTTACAAGTTTGCCCACTTTGATTTCATCTCCCTCTTTAACAACAATCTGGTAAACACCTTCAGGAAACGAATTTGTTTTCAGTTTTTCATTATTATTTGTCAATTTTCCGGAATAAACCAACCGTCCCAGGAAGTCAAAAACAAAAATATCTGAGTGAATGGTAGTGGATAAGCCTTTGATTTGTACTTCTGATGTAGCAGGATTGGGGACCAGCTCCAGTGTTGTTATGGCGGGTGAAGTGGTATCATTGGTATGTGAGACCAATCCAAAGGTACTAGTCACTTTATTGGTAGCAACGGGATCGTTATAATCAAAGAATATCTGTGCCTGATTTGTTACAGTTTCACCAATCTCTCGACCGGGAAGTAATTTTATACTAAACCTGATTTCACCCTGAGAACCCAATTTATTTGTGAAGCTGTCAACAAGTTTGATGCCTGGAAAATCCACTATTAAAACGTTATTGTCAACCTTCCATGTACATGTGTGTGTAGAGTGAATCAACCGAATGGAAGAAACATCAAACTTGCCTGACAAAGGGTCATGTATTTTTACGGTGTACGCAGTGTCAGTTCCGGTATTTTGAAATCTGATTCTGTATTCAATTAAATCTTCTGCTTTGATGATTGTTTCGTTTACTTTTCCGGAGACAAAAATGGTTTTGTCATTAGGGTCATATGATCCGATGTTAATATCGCAAAAATTTCCTGTAGTGACATTTAGGTTACATAAAGGATTGCTTTCCATTATTTCCATATGATGGCAATGTGTCTGTTGTAGCAAGGATTCGCAGTTTAATTTGCATTCAAAATTAAAGACTTTCGGTTCATTAACATACACGGGACTGAAACTAAAATAATAATTATTTCCATCAATAACATCGGGTAGGGGATCAATATTAAGAATTTCAAAAAAATCATCAACAGTTATTTTTACTGTGCCGTTAGAACTTGTCGTGTTTCCAGAATTGGTTAGAAAAAAATACAGTTTATTGTCAAAACACCTGATAAATCTGGTTGAGGCAAAAGATCCGAAAAGAATCGCACATCTTTTTATTTCCTTGACCGGGATGTCTAAGTTGTAATTAAAGACATCTTTTTGTAGTGGCATTACATATTCATCCTGGCACAATTTATATAAATCTTTGTTGTAAACAGATTTTAAACGGATTGTATCTGCACCTGTGAGATAAAATATGACCGAATCTTTATCGATGATCAAATCCGTGCTGTCTACACAAATCCAAATATCTTCATTTATATATTTTTCATTCTGGTCCTTAATACAATTGGCATTTGTGTCTTCAAAATATCTTATCGCAATGGTTTTGTCACGGCCATCCTTATCGACATTTCTGCACACCGACTTACCTGCGACAGTATTACACTGAGTCGGCTTGTTTTCAAGATAAAATGTTGAGCATATTTCGTAATCTCCACTGACCATGGGATTCAGGCGGGCAGTTAAAGTGTATGTGATGACTTCTCCGGGATTGAGAGCATTTATTTTGAGTGCGTAGGTGTATTCATCAATCTGCAAGAGTTCGTCTGCAAAAGAGAAATTAACAAATTTAATATCATATAAATTAGGATCGAATGTAAAGATGGCTCTTGTAGGCTCTGAAATAAAATTACCTCGATTTTGTATAATAAAATAATATGAGGTATTAAAAACACTGAAACTGTCACTGTGCGATTCAAATTTGACTGACAGTTCTCCGCAATCTTTTACTTTTACACCACTGACAGAAATACTGTCAATACTACCGCTTGGATTTTTGAAATCTATATGTATGGTATCATTGCAAAAATTATAACTGCCGCT
>JAKQGD010000299.1 GCA_029573365.1 Bacteroidota bacterium
TTGCCGGTAGACCGTTACCAATTACTCACCGCTGACTACGGCCTCAGCCCCCGGGATGCGGAAGTCCTCCTTGAAGAGAAGGTGTTTGGAGATTGTTTTCTGTCACTTGCAAACAGTACATTGCCCGCAGCAGAGATAGCAGGTCTTATAGTGCAAAAGATAGTGCCACATATTCGATCAGCCAAAGAGGTTTTTCCGAACCCGGAACTATGGCCACAAATCTCTGCTTTTGCACATCTTACAGCCGATAAAAGAGTGTCAAAATCGGCAGTGCTGCAACATGCTTTTCCATTATGGATGGCCGACTTAAAACTGGACCCATACAAAATTGCCGAAAAGCTCGACTTGCTCAAAAGTGACGACCAAGACTTTCTTGACCCTGTCATCAGCGAAGTACTCGAACGATTTCCTGACAAGGTAGCCGAATACAGGAAAGGAAAAAAGGGACTTATTGGTTTTTTTATGGGCCAGGTAAAAATAGTGGCAGGTGGCAAAGCAGACCCTGCAACCATGCAGGCCAAACTGGAGTCCGTGCTCCAGGGCTGAAACCAAATCTGAGCACGATTGTTATGTTGTTTATATATAAAGCACTGATTTGCAATCATGGAACTCGGCAACCTGACAAAATTGTATTATTCCATCGGCGAGGTAGCCGATCTTTTTGGCGTAGCACCTTCTGTGATCCGGTACTGGGAGTCAGAATTTCCGCAGTTTAAACCTGGAAAAAACAGTAAAGGCGACCGCAAGTTTACCCAAAAAGACATTGCTGTTTTAAATCACATCCATCATCTCGTCAAGGAAAAGGGGTTTACCATAGAGGGGGCCCGCCGTGAGCTGGAAAATGAAAAGCATGAGCAAAGGGACAAAAACGAAGTCATCCAGAAACTAAAGTCCATCAAATCAAGGCTGGAGGACATAAAAAACAATCTGCAGAAAATTTAACCTGACAGTTGCTTTCCCCCTACCAGCCTTTTAATCATCTTGTCCTCCTTACCAGAAAAAGTAGTATATCGCTCCTACTGCCAGAATAACCATTAATGACATCAGATTAAATTTCCAGGAAGTCCTGAACATACCTTCGTCGTAGTAGATGGCTTTGGGGTCGTTGTTTTTATTCTGCATCAGAGATATGATAATCATGATCAGTGATGTGAGCAGGAAACAAAGACCCATCCTGTCTATAAATGGAATATGAGAAAACCACAGTTTGAACCCAATGGAAAGAGGCAAAGAAACTACGACTCCCACAAGGGCTGCTGTAGCAGAGGTCCTTTTCCAGAAAAGACCCAGGATAAAGATGGCCAGGATGCCCGGGCTCACAAATCCTGTAAATTCCTGTATAAACTGGAAGGCCTGGTCGAGGTTTCCGAGGAAAGGAGCAATAAGTACCCCAATAATCAGGAAGATTAGTGCGGCTATTTTTCCTACCTTCACCAGATGATGCTCTTCCTGCACCGTAAGTTGTGGAGAGTTGTTTTCATTGGCATTGAGCATCTGGTGGCGTTCCACATCCCTGGTCATAAACAAAGGCCTGTAAATGTCCAGGGTAAAGATCGTGGTGGCAGAATTGACAATAGATGCCACAGAAGACCCAATGGCTGCAATAAGGGCTGCAAGAGCTATACCTTTAAATCCGGCACCTACATAATTGGAAATAACCCAGGGATATGCTTCGTCAGGTTTGCTGATTTCTGCTCCAAGTACGTAGGCTGCTATGCCCGGAATCACAACAATAAGCGGAAGGATAACCTTGACAATGGCAGCAGCAGCCGTACCATCCTGCGACTCTTCGAGGCTTTTACATGCCAGCGACCTTTGGATGATGTACTGGTTTGTTCCCCAGTAGTACAAGTTTGCAATCCACATACCTCCTACGAGCACTGAGATGCCGGGAAGGTTCATGTATTCGGGATTTGATTTTTCCAGGATCATGTCAAATTTTTCAGGGGCTTTTTCTACAAGGGTAGCAAGCCCCGCCATCACGCCTCCACCTACGGCATCCAGTACTGCATAACTCGCCACAAGACCTCCCAGGATAAGTGCCACTACCTGCACCACATCAGTAAGGGCTACTGCCTTGAGCCCACCTGTGACAGAAAAAGAGGCTGAGTACACTGCCAGGCCTAAGATGGCCCATACCAGAGGAACGCCCATGATGGTTTTAAGAGCCAGAGCTCCCAGATAAAGCACCGAAGTGATATTAACAAAAACAAACAACAACACCCAGAAAAAGGCTAGCCCTGTTCTCACCTGGGGACTAAACCGCCTTTCGAGAAACTGTGGCATGGTATATATTTCATTTTTTATAAAAATAGGCAGGAAAAACTTTGCCACAATCAGAAGGGAGATGGCCGCCATTAGCTCGTAAGCTGCAATGGCAAAGCCCACAGCATACCCTGAACCCGACATACCGATAAACTGCTCCGCAGAAATATTGGCTGCTATGAGAGAACCACCCACAGCCCACCAAGGCAGTGATTTTGAAGCCAGAAAATAATCATTGGCTGTATCTTTTTTACTGGTTTTTGATATGTAAATTCCGTATCCCATCATAAACAGGACCCATCCTGCGATGATGGCCAGATCAAGGTTTGAAAGATTGAGCATGCTAAGCCGGTTTTTATATGTTACTTAATGTTTTTGGCAATAATAATATACTGATAGTCCAGTGAAGTGTCGTCTGTCTCCTCTATTTCGTAGCCGGCATTGATTAGCATATCTTCCACCACGTCGAGGTATATCCTCTCAGATTTGGGAGGTGCATTGATGGGCAGCCTCTTCATTTTATAGTCGATGATCATGATGCGGCCTCCGGGCTTAAGCCCTTTCTTGATGGTACGAAAATAGTCTTCCTTATTCTCTATATAAGCTACGGTATTTATGATAAGGACTACATCTGCTTCATTGTCATATAGTTTTGGATTATCCGGACTGGCCAATCGGGTTTCTATTCTGGAACTGTAAGCATCGGACAGCTTTTGTTTAGTCGAATCAATATACTGCAGCAGCCGTGGATCGATTTCTATGGCCACCACTTTTTGGGCTTTGGACGAAAGTCTGAAAGAAAAATATCCCGTACCTGCACCTATGTCCGCTACAACCTTGTCACTTAAATTGCCTAACTTGGCTATCACCAGACCCGGTTTTTGCCATATAGCTCTTCCTACATTGGCATTGGATGCATCCACATCATCATGTGTAGTGTCAGAGGCAGACACCTCCTCAACGTCTACAGGCTTGAAATTCAGCTGATTCTCCTTGCAGGATGCCAGGACGCCCAAAAGACAAGCCACGATAACGATGCGGGCAAAAGACATAGGCTTTTGTTAAATTTTGCCCCAAGTTATGAAAATCTGTAAATTGCATCCAAGATTTTTTCCAGTTCTGCTTTATTTTTATCGGGTTTGTCAGTGGTGGAGCCATTGAGAAATACTGCAAATGAAACAAGTCTGCCCGAGGCGGCCTTGCAATATCCCGCATATGTAAGTATGTTGTCCATAGACCCTGACTTAAGCCATATTCTGCCTTTAGCGGGGGACCGTACGAGCAGATTTCTGACGGTGCCTCGTTCGCCTGCGGCAGGTATAATCTGCCTTATATCGGCCAGATCCTTGTTTTTTGCCACTGTGGCAAGAAAAGAAGCCATCAGGTCAGGACTCATCAGATTTCTGGCAGAAAGACCGCTGCCATCCTCCATATTGAGTGGCTCTGTATCCAGACCCTGTTTTTTCATGAATGATTTAATGGCACCAATTCCTTCGGTACCGGACCCACTTTTACGCATCACAAGACCCATTGTTTTTAGGATGCTTTCAGCATAGATATTGATGCTAAGGTCATTGGTATACCTGACGATGGTTTTTAAGTCCGGTGACCGATACTCGCTGATAAGTATACGTCGTTGTTTGTTTTTGACAGCTCTGTATTGTGTCCGGTAATTATGCCCACCCATGTTTCTTTTGTCCAGTTGTGTCAGCAGCTTGTAAGCAAAAAACAAAGGGGGGTCGGGCAGCGAACCCTTGACTTTGTACAGGTCTTTGCCCTGAGGTATGGTGCCTACTACCCTCTTGCCATAGTGATACGGTCCGCCAAAAATATAGGCATTGTCTGAGGTATTTGCACTGTCGATGGTGACCTCGTTTTCAAGTACGAGATTGGGTACCCTGGGTTCAAAATACGCTATCCTGCTCAGGCTGCCCACCGGACCACTTCTGTTGTACCAAATATTGTAGAGGTTTTCATTTATATTGAGGCCCCAAGCTCCTGCGGCGTAGTAGTTGCCCAGGTCATTCCACTGCCAGGAGGGTGATACAGGAAAAGAATTGAATACCGACTCATCGGCTATAATATTGCCTTCAATACACTTAATGCCTGCTTTAAGGATGTCGTCTGTCATCCGTCTGATGAGCCTGTCAGCATCCTCTACACCGGGTATCCTTTCTGATCCCAGGCTCGGATCACCTCCACCTTCTATGTAAATGTTGCCCTTGAGGATGCCGTCTGCCCCGAGCCTGCCATCGTATGTTATGCGGGTAGAAAACCTGAAATCACCACCTAAAAGCTCGAGTCCTGTCAGGGTGGTTACCAATTTAAGGGCAGATGCAGGCACCAACACCTTGTCTTTTCTGACTTCTGCAATGAGATGCCTGTCGTTTACATCCCTGACAGACACACCAATATTGGCATGCCGGTAAAAGGCCGCTCCTGTCAGCTGGTCTATCTTTGACTGTAGGCTTTGGGCCATCCCTGTAACACAAATAACCAGGAATAGATTTAAATATATGATTCTATTTATAATACACATTATGTTATTATATAATATATTTTTAAAAACATTGGCTGTAGCTAAAAAACAACCTCTCATATCACAATACGACACCAATATCTGTATACGGTCACGGTTATAAAACCGACGAAGACCCAAAATGGATTTCCAGAGCATTCATATAATTGATGATAATATTTGAAAAATAATTGATGATAATATTTGAAAAATTAATTACCTGTAAATGAAAATA
>JAKQGD010000314.1 GCA_029573365.1 Bacteroidota bacterium
GCCGAAAAACAGGCAGAGCTTGCTCAGGCACTGGGAATACAAAAAGAAGATGTTGCAAAACGCGGCGAAGCACTGCACGAATCAAACCCGATGATGGGACATCGAGGAGTACGCCTTGGAGTAACCTACCCCGAAGTAACAGAAATGCAGGTAAGAGCAATGTTTGAGGCTACCATGGAACTGATCAGAGAAGGCAGGAAACCGCATCCCGAGCTTATGGTTCCCGTAACATGCGATGTATCGGAGCTCGATGTAACAAAAAAAGTCGTCGATAAAGTATATGCAGAAGTATGCACCAAATTCGGCGTCGACAAAATAGATTACAAGTACGGTACCATGATCGAGATCCCGAGAGCAACTCTCCTGGCGGATCGCATGGCCAAAACCGCAGAATTTTTCTCATTCGGGACAAACGACCTCACTCAGATGACTTTCGGATTCAGCCGCGACGACATCGGAGGTTTCCTTCATGATTATCTCGACAAGAAGATGCTGGCTGCCGATCCCTTCCAGACTATCGACCAGGATGGTGTAGGTCAGCTCATTACAATGTCGGTTAACAAAGGTAGAGCTACAAGGCCTGATCTGAAGATAGGTATATGCGGCGAGCAGGGTGGTGATCCTGCATCCGTGGAATTCTGCTTCAAAAACGGGCTTACATATGTCAGCTGTTCTCCATTCAGGGTTCCTATAGCCAGGCTGGCAGCAGCACAGGCTGCTATTAAGCACGGGAAATAGATCCTGACAGCTGAAACAAGACTGAGGCTGTTTCCGACGAGATCTTTTACAGACAGGAAACAGCCTCTTTTTTTTTATATGCCCTTCAGGGCCCCTGAATTGATATTTTCGCTACATTTCGGATTACTTCACAACCAATCAATTTTAACCCTACATGATCAAACCTGAAGACCTGACGGAATACGGGATAGAAAATGTTATAGAAATCATTTACAACCCTGATTACAACACACTTTTTGCCGAGGAGACGATACCAGGACTGGATAAATCAGAAAGAGGTGTGATTACAAAAAACGGAGCCGTTGCCGTTGATACCGGAGTTTTTACAGGAAGATCTCCAAAAGATAAATATATAGTCCTCGACGACAAAACACGCGATACTGTATGGTGGAAATCAGAAAAAGCCAAAGTGTCAGACAACAAGCCAATTACACAGGAAGTATGGGAACACTGTAAAAAAATCGCTGCCAGGCAGCTTACAGGAAAAAGGCTGTTCGTTGTAGATTGTTTCTGCGGTGCCAACGAAAATTCGAGGCTGTCGGTGCGCTTCATCACCGAAGTGGCA
>JAKQGD010000347.1 GCA_029573365.1 Bacteroidota bacterium
TGTTATTTTCATTTATGATAAAAGGGAATATAAAAGTCAATCCTGGTGTTTGCCCAAATTCGACTGTGTTTGAAAGCTGACAGTTGACATTTGTGCGACTATATTCACAGACTGTCTGCCATGCAATTTTCTGGAGAGTCAGTGCCATAGCTTGGTCAGGTGCGGGTTGGTAATTTTGGCCATACTGATCTCTGAGTTGGTGGGGTAGTCCCTCCGGCGATTTTTCAAATAAAACGGCATACATGATGCATGCTATAAAATAATTTCCTATAGAAGTAAGATGTATATCATCCGAAAAAAAATGTCTATGATCAGAAACTCCGGATACATTCCCGGCGTAAACCTGGTCATGCAACTTTGCCAGACCCTGGCCTCCGGGTATGATATAGGCATCAGCAGGATATCGGTTGTTATGTGAGTCAGCTATGCCCTCCCACAAGGCCTTGTCTATGTCGAGACGTTGTCTCCAGTTGATATGTTTATCATTATCCCATTCGCACCCTGCTGGGGTTCCGCTGTTAATACAATGCCAGGTCTCGTAGATATACAGTCTGATGTTGGGGCTTTTTATTGTAGCATATCTGTAGAAACTGTCGAGATAAGCGTAAGTATTGCTCCATTGCAGATGGTTTTTTAGGGGTACGGCTTCAGTTATCACAAAATTGTCAAAGGTCTGTGATGTTAATGCATTTGGCCATAAATCACCTTGTCCTGACTGAGGTTTTGTCCAGTTCCAGGCTAAGTTTGCACCAATTCCTATGTGTTCTTTGTGAATCATAGACTTACCTGCGTGTTTTGCCAGTTCGCTAACCATTTGTGGTATCTGGAAATTGACCAAGCTGTGCCCGAGATAAAAGGTTTTTTCCTCTTGTGCATCAGTTTGGTCAAGAAACAACACTGATAAAGCTATCAATAATGTTATCTTAATTTTCATAGTTGTAAACTTATTTAATAGCATCATTCATCTTTTGTGTATTGGCATTGGACATGGTTAGGTTTAATGTCAGACCCTTCAGTATCCAGCGATTTTTTTCGAGTGCATAAAATAAATCTTGCCTTATGGGCGTCTTGTAAAGTTGCCAGTCTATGTCCCTCACTACCATGGCACTAGTATTGTCAGGACTGTAAATAATATGTGTATTTTTTAGCGTCATTTTGGGTAGTTTATTCTGAAAATGACTCTTTACAATGTCTTTAAATGTGGAGTAATTCCATGATTCTGTAGGATCTGTGCCGTAGAACATAGCCGCCGTATCCACGTCTGCAAACATTTTTTCCAGGTCATCCTGAAGATAGCTTGTGTCAAAATCTGAAACGGTATTTTCGAGAGTTTTTGCCGGTGCCATATTTTCCGGCGTCAGGGGTTTCATTGACTCGTTTTTAGATTTACATGACGACCCCATTGCGATAAGCAGGATAAGTAAATAGAATAAATTTTTCATAAAATT
>JAKQGD010000363.1 GCA_029573365.1 Bacteroidota bacterium
TTTCCAATACCTTTGTGATGTTGTGTGCGGGCTGTAAAAGTCAGTATAATATACAGGATTCCTGTCAGTTTCCAACTTCCCTTCACCAGGATGCGACAGTTATAAGATATTAAAAATTTTAAAATATTGTTTATGGCACAGCTTTTAAAGCAAAAAATTATGACGATAGCCGTTACGTGGGTGGTTCTGACCGTTTGTGCGTCGGGTCAGACAGGAACGTTTATCGGTGCAGGCAATGATGATAATATTACGGTAACTGCCAGTTCGTCGCAGGGAGAGTCTACGCCGGCAAAAACCATCGATGGCAGCGGACTCAATGATCCCTATTTTGCCGCCTCCAGATTTTTAGGGCAGGCTACTCTGGGTGCCGGTTATGACGAAATCCTGGCTGTAAAAAATATTGGTTATGAAGCCTGGATTGATGATCAGTTCACAAAGCCTGCCACTTTAATCCTGCCCAAGATGAATCAGGTATGGGACCAGGTCTATGCAGAGACCGGTGATCCTGATCTTTTTGGCCCTTGGGCAGTGCACTTTAATTATGCGTGGTGGGATGTCAATATGCAAAACCAGGACCTGCTCAGACAAAGGGTAGCATTCGCCCTGAGCGAAATCATGGTCGTCTCAATAAATTCAGACCTTGGCAGCTGGGGAGAAGCCCTTTCGGCCTACTATGATCTGCTGTTGACCCATTCTTTTGGCAACTACAAGGACTTGCTCATGGATGTGACCCGGAGTCCTGCTATGGGCTATTATCTGAGTCATCTTAACAACTATCCTGAAGACCTGGAAAACAATGTACACCCTGATGAAAACTATGCCAGGGAGATCATGCAGCTTTTTACCATAGGATTATACAATTTAAATATGGATGGTAGTCGTGTGCTTAACCTAAATGGAAATCCTGTGCCATCTTACAACAACAATGACATAAAACAATTGGCAAGGGTTTTTACAGGGCTTGGTCCGGGATCATCGTTGCCTGATATCATGTATTGTCCTGACAATCCTGAGTTTGGCCTCTCTATATATTGTACCAACAGAACAGTTCCGATGCAGATGTACCCCGAGTTTCATCAGCCGGGAAGCAAGACGTTTCTGGGACATACGATTACAGGATCGTCTTCGTATACTCAGACTACAGCTATGGCAGAAGTCCAGGACGCTGT
>JAKQGD010000366.1 GCA_029573365.1 Bacteroidota bacterium
ATCAGTGTCATCTGCGTTCCATTCTATCAGGCAGATCAGGTTATCAGAGTTCTATCCTATTCGTGTCCATTTGTGATCTTTCATTTGAGCTGATTTTAAGGAAAAAACGATCACTCTTAACCCGTTTTAACGGGTTTTCAGACAAGAGGCGGTGGTTTTAACCACCGTGCTATGTGTCTGATAAAAGATAATATACAACCCATTTTAATGGGTTTTCAGACTACGTGAGGATTTTAATCCGAGCAAAAAAACACTTTACAAGAATCACCAGCCTGCAGATCATAGAAAAAAAGCTAGGAGCTGTCTATGGCGTCCTCATCCATCTCGTTTCTACTGTATCACATCATATTCAGTGTTAAACAGCGCCAGTACTGGATCATGGAGGATTGTGAGCCCCGTGTACATGCCTACATTGCCGGAATAATCAAGCATATTGGTGGCAAACCAATCATCGTGGGAGGGCAAAGAGACCACATTCACATCCTGAGTCTCCTACCCAGGCACGTGTCTCTCTCTGAGGTGATGAAACTCATCAAGGGCAAAAGCGCTCATTGGTACAATCAGGAATTGGAGGGAGTGCGTCCCAAACTGATTTGGCAGGAAGGTTACGATGCCATTTCGGTTAGTCCGGATAACCTCGAGAAGGTCAAAAACTATATCCTGCATCAGGCTATGCATCACAGCAATATGCCTTTTGCTGCGGAGAGGGAGATGATGGCGAGCCGGTTGGTGGTTAGCGGGGCATCTACAGAGAAATCGGAGGAGCCTGAAGGTTCGGATTAAAATCCTCACACAGTCTGAAACCCATTGAAATGGGTTGGATATGTGTTTATTGGTCAGCGTTTTACACGGTGGTTAAAACCACCGCCTCTTGTCTGAAAACCCGTTAAAACGGGTTAGCGTCCCGCTGAGATTTGTGTCCATTTCTGATCTTTCATTAGTGTCCATTTGTGGGAATTAATCCGTGTAAATCATAATCATCAGTGTCATCTGCGTTCCATTCCTTCACAAGGATTTCAGGATTACAGG
>JAKQGD010000367.1 GCA_029573365.1 Bacteroidota bacterium
CCTCATAAGTCGCAGAGCAAGGCACCCTTCCATAGCAAGTATCTTGTTTTTTGACTGGTTAAAAATCACCAGGAAATCTGACACGTTTTCTGCTCTGAAGCTAAGCCTTACTACCCTCTCTATCTCCATATTTTCAATAAAAATTGATTTGAATCATTTCGTTCTTGGAAAGATTAAGCATGGCACTCGCTTTATCCATGTTTAAGGCTATCTCAAGGTAGCCTGCCGAGTTAAAGAAGGCAAGTGCATCACCTATGGCCACGTCGCCATAATCCCTGCTGAGAAATGTGATGGGTTCGTTGGGTTTATAGTACAGTTCAAATCTGCGGTTGTTTCTGACTTTTTCAAAAAGCTCTCTGCGTAGATTGACCACAACATTGTCAAAATGATCAATGTGTATGATGGTGGCCCTGATCTGATTTGCAGTTACAACCGGCTGAATAACCAGCTTGGTGTTAAACTGTTCTACTGGCGGTCCTATTTCGCTGACAGGCAGTCCATGAGCCAGACAACCGGCAGCATGCGAAAATATCCTGTTGATGTTGTTAGGGGCGGGGTCAGGAGGTTGTATGGTAAAAACCTGTTTTTCGTCGATGTGATTAAAGACCAGACTGAATACCCCGTTGTTGGGCCCTATAAAGTAATGGCCGTCCTTTTCAAAACAGATGTATTCGCTTTTACGCTTGTATATGCAGTTGACTGCCACAATATGTATAGTGCCGGGGGCAAAAGAAGATATGGTATTGTTGAGGTAAAAGGCAGCCTGAACAATGTCAAACCTGTCTATGTCATGACTTATATCGATAAAGGTAAAATCGTTTTTGGCATTGAGCAATGAAGCTTTCAGCTCAGCGACATAGTAATCTTTGGAGCCGTAATCGGTTGTCAGCGAAACTATCTGCATCCAAATAAGGTTTATTTTGATAAAATTGTGCTGCCCGCTATATTGATTTAATAAATATTTTTGAATATTTGTGTGCAAAGAAAAGCATAATTGACGATATATTATATTTTTTTAAAATATATAATTATCGAAAATTTCCATGCCGGACTTTGGCAGAAGCCAAATCATTAACCATCAAACTGTAAGTGTATATTGAGTGAAGTAATTCTAACCATTGAAGGTATAGATCCTCTGGAGTTGTACGGAGAAAACAATTCAAAGATAAACCTACTAAAAAAGGCCTATCCAGATGTACAGATTACGCCACGAGGCAACCAGGTCAAAATAAAAGGCGAAAAAAAGGTGACGGAAGACGTCATGACAAAGCTGGAAATCATGGTTAAGATGATCCAGGACAGGCATGATTTTACCACCCAGATTGTCGAAGACATCCTTAGCACTGAACAAATACCTGACAACAAAATAAGTCAGCATTCTGCCGGCGGGGTTATAGTTTATGGCAAGAACGGGGCTCCCATCAAGGCAAAGACCAAAAACCAGAAGCTGCTGGTCGAGTGCAGTGAGGCCAATGATATCGTCTTTGCGATAGGCCCTGCAGGTACCGGCAAGACATATACGGCTGTGGCCTTGGCAATCAGAGCCCTGAAAAACCGGCTTGTAAAAAAGATTATTCTTACCAGACCTGCTGTGGAAGCAGGCGAACATCTCGGGTTTTTGCCCGGTGACATGAAAGAAAAAGTAGACCCCTATCTGAGGCCTCTGTATGATGCCCTTGACGACATGATACCCGCTGAAAAGCTTAATTTTTTTATCACCAACAGAGTTATCGAGGTAGCTCCGCTTGCCTTTATGCGAGGTAGAACGCTGGACCACGCCTTTATCATCCTCGACGAAGCTCAGAACTGTACCACGACCCAGCTTAAGATGTTTCTTACAAGGATAGGGCCAAGTGCCAAGGCCATTATAACGGGTGACCTGTCACAGATAGATCTGCCGGGGCACCAGAAATCCGGACTTCGCAAAGCCCTTCATATCCTGGCTCCCATAGAGGGTATAGGTCAGTTGTACCTGAGTGCCGAAGACGTAGTAAGACACCGGCTTGTAAAAGAGATAATAAGGTCTTATGACCTGGCTGACGAAAAAGATGAGGCCGAAAAGCTCCGTATCCGGGAAGAAAAAGAAAATGCACGTATGTCAGGACAAGGGCAGGAACCGGAAAACAATGCAACACCTGATCAACACATTGCACCATGACTTCAAAAATAATATATCTGGGAGACCTACGAACCGAGTGCACACACTTAAGGTCAGGTCAGTCCATCATTACCGATGCCCCGCCAGACAACAACGGCAGGGGCGAGGCTTTTTCGCCTACCGATCTCACGGCTACCTCCTTGGGTACATGTCTCATCACGGTCATGGGAATAGCAGCCCGAAACCACAACATAAACATAGACGGAGCCAAAGTAGAGGTAACCAAGCACATGGCATCTGACCCCAGAAGGATTGCCGCAGTGGACCTGCGGGTTATCATGCCGGAAAGGATATACCTGCCCAAAGAAAAAAAGATTCTGGAAAAAGCAGGACTCACATGTCCCGTAGCCCTGAGCCTCCATCCTGACCTCAAGCAGAACATAGAATTTATTTGGATGGACTGATTAGGGATTGACTATTTTTTCATAAACTTAAATCAGTATGACGACCCTCAGCCTGTATTGCCCGTCAAAGCAGATACATGGAAAAATAGCCCTCCAGGGCTCCAAGAGTATATCCAACAGGGTGCTTGTCATCCGGGCCCTTTGCGACAACCCATTCATAATTGAAAACCTCTCTCCCAGTGATGACACGGTGACTTTGGAACGATTGCTGTCCTCAGCTGATGAGATGCTGGATGCCCACCATGCAGGTACTACCTTCAGGTTTATGACGGCATTTCTGGCATTGAAAGGCAGAGAATGTGTTCTGACTGGGTCGCCACGGATGAAGCAAAGGCCGGTCAAAGCTCTGGTAGAGGCCCTGAACCAACTTGGAGCAAATATTGAGTATCTGGAACAGGAGGGATACCCGCCTCTTAAAATAGGCCAGGGTAAAGAAAAATGGCTAAGCCATATATCCCTGCCGGCAGATATCAGTTCGCAATATATAACGGCACTTATGCTGATTGGTCCGGTCCTGCCCTCGGGCTTGACTATAGAGCTGGAGGGAGACATTGTTTCGAGGCCTTATTTGGAGATGACCACGGAAATCATGCAGTATTTTGGGGCTGCAGTGGAGTGGCAGGATAATAGTATAAAGGTGCAAAACGGTTCTTACGGAGGACGGGATTTTTATGTCGAAGCCGATTGGTCAGCAGCCTCATATTATTATGAAATTGCTGGCTTAAGTGACAATGCCGAAATAACCCTGACAGGCCTTGGAAAAAACAGTTTGCAGGGCGACAGTATGATTGCAGAAATGGGGGAGAAATTTGGTATTGAAACCATTTTTGGTGATCAACAAATTACCATCAAGAAAAAAGCAGGGAGTGTCGTCCCTCCGTTTTTTGAGTATGATTTTATCAGGGTTCCAGACATTGCCCAAAGTCTGGCGGTGCTTTGTGCAGGCCTGGGTACTCAGGGACTTTTTTCGGGATTACAGACACTTAAAATCAAAGAAACGGATCGTATAAGTGCCATCAAAAACGAGTTGGCCAAGGTGGGAGTAACCCTTATAATGGCCCCCGCCAGATTTTCGCAAAAGACTGGAACGGAGTACTATATGCTGGAAGGCCGGGCCTCGGGAGAAGGGACGGTTCCGCAGTTTGAAACATACAATGACCATCGCATGGCTATGAGCTTCGCACCTCTTGGCATACTGTTTCCCATCATCATCAGTGATGCAGAAGTGGTATCCAAATCATATCCCGGTTTCTGGAAGGATCTAGCTTCCATAGGCTTTGAAATACAGAGCAGGTGACGAGAAAAGGTGTACGGACGTCAAAATTTGATTATTTTTGACCTGAGAAACGGTTTAGATGTACGACATAATCCTGGCTTTTATCACTTCATTTGCACTGACCTACCTGGCCATACCATCCATAATCCAGCTGGCAAGGAAAAAAAACCTGATGGATGAGCCTGGCGAGAGGAGAAGCCATAAAGTCAGCACCCCTTCTCTGGGAGGGATAGGCATATTTGCAGGAACATTGTTTTCCATCATATTATGGACACCATTTAATTACTTTGGTCCTCTCCAGTATATATTGTGTGCTTTTATCATCATATTTCTGATAGGGGCCAAAGATGACATAGATCCGATATCTCCGTCGAAAAAATTTATGGGCGAACTATTTGCTGCAGGAATCCTGGTCTTTAGAGCCAAGATCAAGTTAACCAGTCTCTATGGTTTTTTTGGCATTTACGAACTTCCAGAAATTGCCAGTGTACTTATTTCGATATTTACCATTATCGTCATCATCAATGCCTTCAATCTCATAGACGGTATAAACGGACTTTCCGGAAGTCTTGGCCTTTTGATAACCTGTGTACTCGGTACATGGTTTTACCTTGTGGGAAGCATAGAGATTGCCATAGTGGCATTTTCGCTTGCCGGGGCTCTTGTCGCATTTTTAAAGTACAACATCACACCTGCCCAGATATTCATGGGAGATACAGGTGCATTACTGCTGGGTCTGGTATGTTCTATTCTTGCCATAAAATTTATTGAGCTTCACAACGTACTAAAAGATTCGCCCTATACCTTCAGCTCTGCTCCTTCTATTGCCATTGCAGTGCTGATACTGCCTCTTTTCGATACACTGAGGGTATTTGTGCTCAGGTCGCTGGAGGGCAGGTCGCCTTTTTCGCCAGACCGCAAACATATACACCATATCATGATAGATATGGGGCTCACACACATGCAGGCAACCGGAGTATTGTTTATTGTCAATATTCTGTTTATCATTCTGGCAATCATGTTGCAACATGTAGGTAATTTTATCTTGCTCATTATTCTACTTGGCCTTGCCTTTGTGATGACTATGGCGGCATCCTCTGTAGTAGAAAAGAAGAAATCAGGAACCCGCTCCTGATGATGGCCTGGCTTTTGGTATTTGTGGGTGGCGGAGCAGGCAGTGTATGTCGGTTTATGTTGGCTCGGCGATTCAACTATAGTGGACAGGAGTTTCTGGTTTTTCCGTGGGGCACTTTTATGGCCAATCTTCTTAGTTGTCTGGTTATGGGCATGCTGCTGCACAGACAGTTTAACCATCATCTGGGTGAGTCAGGCAGATTGCTTTTTATGACTGGCTTTTGTGGCGGTTTCAGTACCTTTTCGACCTTTGTTTACGAATTGTACATGTATGTGCAGAGGGGACAACTTAAAATGGGCCTGGCTTATGTTATATTAAGTATGGTGACCGGTCTTCTTGTAATGGCCGGAGGGTATAGGGCTGGAGGTCTGCTTTGGGCAGAATAAATATTAATCAACCTTTTAGAAAGCTTTTGGCTTAAATCCTTTTTGGTTTACAATACTGGCTGAGTTGCCGGTAGCTTTGATAATAAAAAGTTTTTCGTTTTCAGCATACAGATCGCTGCCGCCTTCGGCTCTCAGGAAGGCCACGGCACCATAAACATTGTATTCCCTGTATTCATCAAGCCAAATCCTGGCCTTTTTTAACTTACCTAAAAAATGTTTGACATCCTGTGTCCTGAGCGTGGTTTTAACTTCCACGATCACTATTTCCTTGCCATTGTGGGCAATGATGTCAAATTCAAAATTTTCACCATTGTGACTGCCTTTCCTTCTCATAGAAGTATCGTGGACTTCGATCCCTTTTTCATTAAGTAATCGGATAAGATCACCTTCTACAAGACTCTCTATCAGTTTGCCCCACTGACCCTCGAATAGCTCGAAAGCAGATTTTATCCTTTTGTCAGTTTCCTTAAACTGGGCGTCTGTCTCTTTAAACTTGGCGTCTGTCTCTTTAAACTTGGCATCTGTTTCTTTAAACTTGGCATTGGTTTCCATCTGTGCGGCCACCAGCTCCTTGAGCATTTTTTTGATTTCGCTGATTTCGACTTCCATGGAATATTTAAGTTTAAATACTACAACGTTATTTACATTTTTTAGGTTTCCGGGCCTTTTACTGTTTTTTAAGTATGTATTCAGTCCTACGGTTGTTCTTACGTCCCTCGACAGTATCATTGGTATCCATAGGAGATGTTTCCCCTTTGCCTTCGAAGCTGATTCTCAACGATTCTATTCCTGCACTTTTTATTGCGTCAGCTACGGCACGAGCCCTGGAAATGGACAACTGCATATTGTCTTCATCTTTGCCTACATTGTCTGTATGTCCCGTAATATGTATGCGATATGAAGGATTTTCCTTCAGAAGCCCTACCAGTAGATTGATCTCTGTTTGTGACTCAGGAAGCAACTCAGCTGACCCTGTGTTGAAAAAAATATTCTGCAGCACTATGGCTTTGTTTTCCGGGATTTTATCGGCAGGATGCAGCACAATATTGAGATTGTATGGCTTGTAAAGCGAATCTGCCTCAGTCAGATTGAAATTTTGGGAATAATATTTATACCCGGGAAATTCGGCAATACACATATAATTGCCCCCGGCACTGATGCCACTCATAAAACGGCCAGATATGGCTTTTGGAATGGCAAAAATGGTGTTTCCATCTGCTAGGTCGAGTATTGTTACTTTTGCCTCCAGTGGTTTACCTGTGAGTGCATCAGTGACCAGACCAGTGACAAAGGTAGAGGGCCTGGGCCTGGCCTCTTCGTAAAGGTCAATGTAAAAAATATCAAGCTGCTTCATTCCCTTGCCTGTTTTATAGTCAGTGTCTCCAGCAAAGTAGGCTTTTTTACCCTCAAGTGACACGATAAATGCTCCTTCTGCTCCCTCTGTATTGAGGGGATATCCCAGGTTTACAGGTTCGCTCCATGGATCGGTCATACTTTTGCGTCGGCTGACATAAATATCAAAATCACCCATTCCTATCCGTCCATTACTCCTGAAATACAAAGTATGTCCGTCAGGGTGCAGAAAAGGAGTCTCGTCGTCACCGACAGAGTTAATTACAGCACCCAGGTTTACCGGAACTACCCATGCATTTTTTTCATTTCGCCACGTCATCCACAAATCGGCTCCCCCTAAAGTACCCAGACGACGGCTGGAAAAGAGGAGTGTCCTTCCATCAGGTGTCAGGCAAGGCTGACTGTCCCACGCTGCGGAGTTTACCCTGTGGCCCATATTGGCAGGTATGGTCCATTTCCCATTTTCATACATCGAAAAATACAGGTCACAACTACCAAAAGCATCCTTGCGGTCACACGAAGTAAATACAAGAAAAGTGCCGTCGGCTGAGATAGTATGGGCACCGTCATTGTTGGTACTGTTTAGGGTTAGAAGCGGAAAGGCTTTGCCAAAGTTGCCCGTCGAATCTACCGTGGATATAAAAAAATCTTCCTGTCCCAGATTTCTGGTAAAAATCATGGTTTTGCCATCGAGCGAAAGACTGGGCGAATATTCTGACATTGCTGAATTGACTCCAGGTCCCAGCCCTTCCGGACGGAATGGTACAGGATGGCTTATGGCATAATCTCTGAATAAAAGGTTGTCTCTAAGCTTTGTTGCTTTGGCTGATTTTTCAGGATTGGTGGTACCTCTTTTAGCATATTCTCCAAAATGATGAGCGGCTTCTCTGTACTTCTTTTGGTCATGATACACCATACCCAGAGAATAGTACATCTCCGGATCATAATCAGGATATTTGTGGATCACGGCTAAAAATCCCGATTCTGCATTTTTATAATCCTTAAGGTTATATAAATTGCTGGCAAGACGTAGCCACCCTTCTGCGAAGTCAGGCTGGGATCTGAGGAGTTTTGTATACTCTTTGTTAGACTTGATAAAATTTCCCTTTTGTGCCTCTTTCCTTGCTTTTTCGAATATCTTCTTGTCCTTAGGGCTCAGTTGCTCACGTGCTATCTGACCTTCTGTCCAAAGGGCTGAAAGTAAAATAAATGCAGCGAGGATAAACCTAAGAATTTGGTGTGGTTTCATGTCAATGTGTGATTTTGTCATTTAAAATACTGTCTTTAATCTCAAAGGTCCATCCGGCACTCAACAAAGCCATTTCCACCATTTTGAGATATTCATTTTTTTGCTTTTCGGCTTCCGCCAATAGAGATGCTCCCACAGCCTTACCTGCAATAAATTCCTTGGCACGTTTGTGTATACGGGTATGTTCCTCTGGCGTAAAACTGGTAAACACCCCTTCGCTTATGTCATAATAGTCCACATCATGGTCTATGGATAAAATCTCCGGCTTGGGTAGTCGGGTCATGGTCACTTTCTTGTGAAGGCTGTCGACCGTCAGACCCATTTTTTCCAGGTCGTAACCCACAGAGACTTTGCCATTGACTCTCAGAATCATTTTTTTTCCGAAAAGGTTAAAATAGTCATAATCATAACTTTCCTTGTAATCATACAGCTCAGAAAAATTGCCCTCCACGGTGATGAGCTTGGTGACAGTCTTAATTCTGTCCATCACGACTGTTGCATTTTCTGCCTCTCGGCCCTTAAACCATTTTGTAGTGACATACCAATACATACCAGCTGCTGTCAGAAGACAAAGGGCAACTAAGACGAGCATCTGTTTTATAGAAAAAGAAAACATAGGACAAGTTTATGGCAATTATTCAATACATCCCATTTTCGGACTGTTAAGTATAACAATGTTAGCAGGTTTAAAATTTTAAGCCCGGGCCGGTTTTTATAGAAATTGAAACCAATCGGTTATACAAATGGTTTATTGGTCATGACAGAGCCATTACTTCTGTTGCTGGTGAGTATAATTTCCTTGTCATTCAGCCCGAATGACCATGCTTTTCATGTAAGCAGGTGGGAGGTTAATTATGATACCTCCAGTGGTGATATCCAGGTTTCAGGTCATATTTTTATTGATGATCTTGAAGCTGCCATCGCCCGTACAGGCACTTCTGGCCTCCGCATCGGAGCCACTGACGAAAATCCCGCCGCAGACATACAGATAGAAAAATACCTACTTACAAAGCTTTCACTCAGTGCCGGCACTGTGGGCGTTAAACCTGTAATGCTAGGCAAGGAACTTTCCAGAGACAAGCTGGCAGTATGGTGTTATCTTGAGGTGGAGGGAGCTAAAAACATATCCAATATCGGTATTGCCAATACCCTCCTAACGGAAGTGTACAATGATCAGAAAAATATCATAGACTTTACGGTGGACAAGCGAAAAAAACAGTTTCAGGTGTTCGATTCCAAAACAACACAGGCCTTATTTTTTATTAAATGATGCTTAAAGCCTGTTAAATGAAATCATTGGTAAACAAGATATTTGTTTTTCCGGTCAAAGTATATCAATGGTTTTTGTCTCCATTGCTTGGTTCCAATTGCCGCTATCAGCCCACCTGCAGCCAGTATATGATCGAGGCCATAAACGAATGGGGCCCCCTTAAAGGTATCTGGCTGGGCGCCAAAAGGATAGGTCGTTGCCATCCGTGGGGAAGTCATGGTTATGACCCCGTCCCAAAACGGAAAACAGGACAATAACCTCCCGTATATCAAAAATCAAACTCGATGGTGTCTCCCGGTTGATACCCTTTGTTTTCGCTCTTCTCTTTAGACTTTTTGACTTCTTGTTTTTCAGGCATGACAGATTTGGGCTCCGGTGTTTCTTTTACGATATCGGTGACCGGAGCATCTGAGGTGACCTCTGAGTCTGCATCTCCACCCGACTTTAGAGATTCCGCTTTGACCAGTTTGGTGTCAATGAGTTTATTGCCCAAAGCTTTCCATCCTTTAACGTCAATAAAATCTGCGAGACTGACCTCCCTGGTTTCTTTGGTTTTGCCCACGGCATAGGTGTACCTCACTTGAGGATGGGTTTCCAGGCTGACAAAATAAAGCTTCGTGCCGGCCGTGTCAGGCAGGTAAGAAAACTTCTGGTCCGCAGTGCTGGTCTCAATCCTGAACCTTTTGACCATAGTCCATCCCTTGTCGCCTTCAAAATAAACTGCTGAAACCACAGTATCCTCATGATATTGGCCGATATCCAGGATGTTGTTTACATCATATTTTTTAGTGAGGTCGAGTTCGTTTATCTCGTATGTACCGTCCTTGTACAGGGTTATAAGCCGTGTGCCTGTGTCAAAAGCTCCCAAATATTTGCCGCGGCTGTCCTGATTGAGTTTGCCGGATACTTCGTCCATGTATATCTGCATGGCTCCCAGAGATGACCTGCCCACAGATACCTGCGAAATTTTCCTTATAGGGTACTTGGTGACTACATTGCCCTGTGAGCTGCGGCCTTTGATAGCAAGCTCTGCAAAGTCAAAATCCAGAGATTTCTTTTTGGCCGAAGAGCTCTGGGTAAGTTGTATGTTTACAACTTCGGATTCTCCATTAGGATTGATGGTAAAATATAAAACCTTTGAGCCTTTGTTGCCCTGGGTGAGGTCATACTCCTTGTCGCGGGTTATGGCATTGACATTAAATCTTTTGGCAAAAGCTTTTCCGCTTTTTCCATCCAGGTATATCATGTTGTAGGTAGTCCTTTCGTCTGATTTCAGCCATACGGCCGTGTGTATGATGTCCTTACCTACAAACACTTTGTCGGCTATTCGCACTACCTTAAACTTGCCGTCGCGGGTGAAGGCTATGATGTCAGCTATATCGGAACAGTCGCAGACAAATTCGTCCTTTTTCATGCCCATGCCTACAAACCCTTCCTTGCGGTCTACATACAGCTTGGCATTGTTGGCCACTACTTCCTTGATCTCTATGCTCTCAAATGAAGTGATTACCGTCTTACGCTCCCTTCCTTTGCCATATTTGTCGAGGAGATTCTGGAAATATTTGATGGCAAATTCTGTAAGGTGTTCCAGATCATATTTTACTTGTTCCAGCTCAGCCAGAATCTGGGACATCATCTCATCGGCCTTAAACTTATTGTATTTCGAAATCCTCTTGATTTTGATTTCTGTAAGTCTGATGATGTCCTCCTCGGTGATGTCTCTCATCAGCATAAGCCTGGTATCGCCTTTTTTAAGCGGGTCAGAAGGCGTGGCCACATATTTTTTAAGGCCTTTACCGATTACTTCTATTACCTCTTCAAAGCTTTCGCACTCTTCTATGTCACGGTAGATTCTGTTTTCTATAAATATTTTTTCCAGGCTTGCATTGTGCCATTTTTCTTCGAGCTCGCCCTTTTTTATTTCAAGTTCTCTCCTGAGTAACTCTTTGGTCTGCATGGTCGAAATACGCAGGATCTCCGGTACAGATAGAAACATGGGCTTGTTGTCGACGATGACACAGGCATTGGGCGAATAAGACACCTCACACTCGGTAAATGCATATAAAGCGTCGATAGTGACATCGGGGCTCACTCCCGGAATCAGCTCAAGCTGAATTTCTACATTTTTGGCGGTGTTGTCGCTTACCTTTTTAATTTTAATCTGGCCCTTGTCGTTGGCTTTGAGTATGGATTCTATCAGCGAATTGGTAGTAACACCATATGGAAGCTCCACGATATTTAATGTGCTTTTGTCTACCTGCTGTATTTTGGCCCTGATCTTGACTCGGCCACCGCGGGCACCATCATTGTATTCTGCGACATCGATCTGGCCTCCTGTCTCAAAATCCGGGTAAACGGCTACCTTTTTTCCTTCGAGTATCTTGATGGAAGCCTTGATTAGCTCTATAAAATTATGAGGCAGGATCTTTGTGGAGAGTCCTACCGCAATGCCTTCCACTCCTTGGGAAAGCACAAGGGGAAATTTTACAGGCAGGGTTACAGGCTCTTTCTTTCTGCCATCATATGTCAGTTGCCAGTCTGTAATCTGCGGATTGAAGAGTACCTCAAGGGCAAATTTTGTCAGTCTGGCTTCAATGTATCTTGGTGCCGCCGCTGAATCACCGGTACGTACATCACCCCAGTTTCCCTGACAATCTATCAGCAGGTCCTTTTGGCCGAGATTTACTAGGGCATCGCCTATGGCAGCATCTCCGTGAGGGTGGTACTGCATGGTCTGGCCTATGATATTAGCTACCTTGTGGTAACGACCATCATCCATTTCTTTCATAGCGTGCAGGATACGACGCTGCACAGGCTTGAGTCCGTCG
>JAKQGD010000400.1 GCA_029573365.1 Bacteroidota bacterium
GACGTGGTCAATATCGGCATCGGAGGTTCAGACCTTGGCCCCGTAATGGTAACTGAGGCTCTGAAACCTTTTAAAACCAGGCTCAATGTACATTTTGTATCCAATGTGGATGCCACACATATCGCTGAGGTGGCCCGAAAACTAGATCTGAGCAGGACTCTTTTTCTCATAGCTTCAAAGACTTTTACCACACAGGAAACCATGGCCAATGCTTTTACGGCGAGGAAAATGTTTCTAGAATTGTCCGGTGATGAAAAATACATCAGACATCATTTTGTGGCACTTTCAACCAACAGGTCGGCAGTCGAAAAATTTGGTATCGACCCGCAAAACATGTTTGAATTTTGGGACTGGGTAGGAGGCCGTTACTCACTCACCTCTTCTATAGGTTTATCCATAGCCTTGGCCATCGGATACGATAATTTCGAAAAGTTGCTTGGTGGGTTTTACGCCATGGACAGACATTTTCAGACGACTCCGTTTGAACGGAATATCCCCGTAATTATGGCATTACTGGGCATCTGGTACACCAATTTCTGGGGGGCTGAGTCAGAAGCTATTCTGCCTTATGACCAATACCTCCACCGATTTGCGGCTTACTTCCAGCAGGGAAACATGGAAAGCAACGGCAAAAACACCGATAGATCAGGGCTGAGGGTCTCATATCATACCGGACCCGTCATCTGGGGTGAGCCCGGAACCAACGGGCAGCACGCTTTTTATCAGCTGATACACCAGGGCACCCGGTTGATACCCTGCGATTTCATAGCTCCAGCGAGGAGCTTCAATCCAATTGGTGAACACCATACTCTGCTCCTTTCCAATTTTTTTGCACAGACTCAGGCTCTTATGCAAGGCAAAACCAGGGAGGAAGTAATCTCAGAGTTTAAAACCTCCGGCAAAAGGGAGGAGGAATATCTTTCCTTGGTGCCTTTTAAGGTATTTGAAGGCAACAAACCGACCAATTCAATTCTCGTACGTCAATTGGATCCTGCTACACTTGGCAGCCTGATAAGTATGTACGAACATAAAATCTTTGTGCAGGGAGTAATCTGGAACATCTACAGTTTTGACCAATGGGGGGTGGAGCTGGGCAAACAACTTGCAAACCGCATCATACCTGCACTCGGAACTAAAACCAGG
>JAKQGD010000428.1 GCA_029573365.1 Bacteroidota bacterium
CATAAAATATTTTATCTATTTCCTGAGCTGTTTGAATATCTATTTCGGCATTGGAGATCAGAATACCCCCAAATGCAGACACCGGGTCAGCAGCCAATGATGCCTGCCATGCCTCCAATGTTGTCGGCCTGGTCGCTACACCACAGGGATTTGTATGTTTAAGGATGGCAAAAGTAGGTTCTTCATTTTTAAATTCAAACATCAGCTGCAAAGCCGCATCTATGTCCACGAGATTGTTGTAAGACAGCTCCTTTCCACATTTTTTATCAAACATATGTTCCAGGAAACCAAAAAAACTGCCGGATTGATGAGGGTTTTCGCCGTATCTGAGTTCCTCCCGAATCTGTATGCTTTGTTTAAAAACATGGCTTCGTTTATCACTGTCTGCCAAATATCTAAATATGGCTGTATCATAATGGGACGATATGTCAAAAGCCTCGGCTGCCAGTTTCTGTCTCTGGCTCAGATCAGTGATGCCGCCCTGGTCCTTGAGAATTTTAAGCAAAGCAGGATATGAACGTGATGAAGGTATGACCACAACATCGTTAAAGTTTTTTGCAGCTGCCCTGATCAATGATATGCCTCCGATGTCTATTTTTTCGATGATCTCAGCCTGGTCCGTAGAAGATGCTACTGTGTTTTCAAACGGATACAGATCAACAATTACCAGGTCTATGGGGGGTATTTCAAATTTTATAAGCTGATTAAGATGGTCTTCGTTTCTTATGGCCAGTATTCCCCCGAACACCTTGGGATGCAGGGTCTTTACTCTTCCATCTAGAATAGAAGGATAACCTGTGAGATCTTCTACCTTTTCGACCGTGATGCCCAGGGATTCAATATAATCTCTGGTGCCGCCTGTACTATAAATTCTTACCTTATTCTGGTCCAGTGCCCGGGCTATCTGGTCCAAACCTGACTTATCATAAACTGAGACCAATGCTGTTCTGATTCTGAGGTCCATATAGATGGTTTTAGTCTGTTTAAAATTTTAATGGTTGTCCTCCCTTTTTATCATGAATAAAAGTGCGGCAATGTAATTTGTACAAAAAAAAATGGGAAGTTGTTTTGACAACCTCCCATTTTCTTTAATTATAAGAAATCAATATTCCCAGAGATCATGCTCGAAATTGAGCAGTTCGCTTTTGATTTTTTCTGAATAGAGTAACAGGTCAACGCCTGTGCGGTTAGATGTGTCGTCAGGCTCAGGAACAAAAAAGTCCTTTAACCTATAATCAAGCACATTGGAACGCTTATAGATGTAGCTGTTAAATACCCTTGCATCAAAAATATCGGCCCATGTCATAGGAGCAATATCGTTTTCTCCGTTGAAGACCCTATGCTTAGACAACTTGGCCCTGCACTCTGGATAATAAATCCAGAACATTGGGTATGGTGTAAGCCCATTTTCCTTGTCTTTGTCACTCAGGTAAAGCGGTGCAATACCCAGAATCCTGACATCGACCACAGATCTTTGTTTGTCAAAATACCATATTTCCTTGACCCTATACTGCTCGATTTTCTCCCAGTTTACGTCATTCTTGACAACTTTAATGACTTCCTCGTAAGTATCAGGGTTGAGGTCTATAAGAGTATCTGTTTTAGAAAGCTTTTTACCCAGATCTTCTATAGAAAGGACTGTTTTAAACTGCTCATCAGAAAATGCTGTGATTTCACCATTCTGGATCAAAGTCCTTAAAGTGGTAAAAAGGTTAAGTTCTGCACTTCTGAAGGGAAGGTTTATCTTCTCTCTGGTGTCAATGACTCTCTGGATTCTTTTTTCCCAGGCTATGTCTGCTTCCCTGATAGGCTGTTGAGCCATCAGACGGTTATCGACAACAAGCCTTTTAGAGACGATATCGTCAACAAAGATATCTTCTGAAGGAGTTGAAGATTCCGTTACTGTTCCTTCTTCTGCCACTGTACCCGGCTTTTGCTGCTGTGCAGACAAAGAAGAGCCACTCACAAGACAAAGAACTGTCACTCCAAAGATCAGATTAATTAAAGTCTTCATTTTAAAGTTGTTTATGGATTTTTTTATTGGATATCGAATACCAGCTGACCGAGGTTTCTGTCAACGCCATCACCCGGACACTTGCACTTGATATCCTGGAAAATAAATTTGTCACCAGGGTTAGCCTTGCCTTGCAGTGTTGCTGCCTGACCTTCCAATCTGGCACCACGGTTTACCGCAAATTCCGGATCCTGCCTTTTAGCCACTCTTACAAGGGTAAATCCGGCAAGGTTACATTTGGCTTCAAAGTCAAAGTTTTCAAGAATAGGAATCAAGGCACTGTAACCCTTAAAGGTACCGTTGCCTACTTTTCCACCTCTTTCCTTACCACCTAGCAATGGTGTAGGGTCAGGAATTCTTTTGATCCTGAACTCCCTGCTTCCAGTGATACCCGGGGCACTTACATTGATTACAGCTTTTGAGCCTGGAGCTCCTGTTGCTTTAACGGTGTAGGTACCATCACCATTTCTGCTGATGTCACCACCGGACATAGAAACCTTGATCTGAGCAGATGGAACACCCGCTACTGATATTTCTACAGGGTTGTCGACTCCAAGATAGAACACATTCATTTTAGAAGCAGAGACAGTATACGATTTCTCTCCTACTTCATACTCGAAAGTCTGTTTGTACTGTTTGGTCTCTTTGGTAACAGGGTTAAATACGCTGGCAACAGCCTCGTATTTCTTTGCTCCAACTTCTCCAGGAGAAGCTGACCATTTGGCGGCACCAGTGTCGTCTACTGCCAGGTTCTGTCCATTGACGGAAATCTTGATGCCTGTATTACTGGTCTTTCCGGCTGAAGCCGAAAGGAATACTTCTGTTTCAAATTTCTCACCTTTGGTAATGTAAGATTTTTTAGGAGAAGATACGACTCTAAACTGATCGAGTACTACTTCTTCTGTCAATCCTACTTTACCCGCGAGGTAGTTGAGAACAGCTGCTTCTGAACTCTTTATGTCGTTGGTAAACTTGCTGAAGATAGGCATAGTAGCACCTAAAGGCATGTGCCCGAAGGTGAAGTCTGCCCAACTTGCCTTCTTGTTTGTGGATTTCTTCCAGGTTTCGTCGTCTATGTTGATAGGAAGCTTGGATTCAAATTCCTTTCTGTCGCCTTCATCTACGAGGGCAATAAACTTGTTTCTGATATCCAACATCTTGTCTTTAAGCTCTGTTCCCTTTCCTTCGTCAACCAAAAGTCGGGTGGTAACATCATAATCCCTCTGAGCCTTGAGTTTTGTGACTCCCTCAAATTCTTCATATCCTCCACTTTTATCAACCAGATATGTTTTGATTCCATTTACGTAATCGGAACCTTCTTTAGAGATCAAAGCAACCTGGTCTACCCTGTCAGCATAGGTTTTAAACTGAGGACCTTTGGCCGCACTCTTTTTTATTTGTTCCGGTACATCTTTATTGGCAGAATCCAACGCATCATTTGCCTTTACAAGACCTTTATCCACCATATCAAAGGCGTTAAAGATCTCAGCAGATACGTTGAGTGCCAATAACGCGGTAAGCACAAGATACATAACGTTGATCATGAGCTGCCGCGGTTCCTTAGGTATTGACATCTTTTATCTTTTTAAGTTATTATTAAATAATTTTCGTGTTTCGGTCTTATGCCTTTACGTTGTAGGCAGAAAGAATGTTGCCGTAAACACCGTTCAAAGATGTCAGGTTTTTGCTCAGGCTGGACATTTGTGCCTGATATTGCTTTGTATCCTCCACACTTGCATTGAGCGTAGACATTGCTTCGTTCATTCTTGTATAGAAGTTGTTCATCGCCTTAAGCTGGTCACCAGTCTGCGAGAAGTCTACTTCCTGCAGAGCCTTAAGGGAACCAAGAGACTTAGACATTGACTGAAGTTCAGTCAACATACCTCCAAGCTTGTTTTCAACGACGTCTGCATTGAGGGCTTTAGGGGCACCTGCAGCTCCAAGATCACCACCTGCAAGAGGTGCTATATTTGAAGAATATTTGTCCAGTCACGGATACAACTTTTCCCAGTAATAATCCTTTTCAGGACCGAGGATACCCAGCATAGCAAAAAGGAAAGCTTCAACAAGAAGTCCTGCAGTAATCGCCATACCTCCCCATGAAGTACTGTTAAGTTTGCCCAAGGCACCGATCATTACTATTGATGCACCAAGTCCGATCAGCAAATTCTTCACGTATTTGAATGAAGGTGATTTAAAATAACTCATTGTTAATTAAGATTTGTGTTTAGTTAAATAATAAATTGATATCCTTGCGGCAGGCCTAATGGTGTACTGCCATGACTTTAGCCTTATTTGCTGTTACCGTTATCAGAAGTCGTTGATCGACCTACCCAGGTAAGTGATGACACATCTGAATCCTATGTAAGACTTACTTGTATCCTGAAACTCCCAGGACCTGGTGCTCGTCTGGCAATAGTAAGAAATGTCTTTCCACGATCCGCCTCTGATTACCTTACGCTTGTATGCCTCAGGGTCAGAATCCTGAGCGTCATATCTGTAATCACTGTTGAGGTCGTGCTCATGATCATATGCATTTTCGTGGAAAGCCGATGAGGTCCATTCGCCCACGTTTCCGGCCATACAATACAGACCATAATCGTTGGGGAAGTAAGCATCAGCTTTTACAGTGTGAAGTCCACCATCCTCAGGGTAATTACCTCTGCCCGGCTTGAAGTTAGCCAGAAGACAACCCTTGGCGTTTCTTATATACGGCCCCCCCCATGGGTATGGAGAAATGTCATGTCCGCCTCTAGCTGCGTATTCCCACTCAGCCTCAGAAGGAAGTCTGAAAACTTCTGTATTGGGCTCATCTTCCTTAAACTGGTTCCAGAGTTTGGTTCTCCAGTCGCAGAAAGCGGTGGCTTGCTTCCAGTTAACACCTACCACAGGATAATCATCAAAGGCAGGGTGCCAGAAGTAGTTTCTGGTCTGCGGCTCATTATAAGAATATGTAAAGTCCCTGATCCAGCAAAGGGTGTCAGGAAATATTTTTACCTCGGCTTTGTTGATGATAGATTTTCTGGTGGCTGTTTTGTCATGGGCAGCCTTTTGCCAGTCTATCCACTGATACTTATACTTAAGACCGGCATAGTCGAGTTCTTGTTTTCCTTCGAAAGCCATATCTCCCTGGTAATACATTTCACCGAGGGTTTCTCCTTCGTTTTCCCAGTCGATTTCTGTCTCCCAGTCCAGTCCTTCTACGCCATCACCGTCGGGGTCGCCATCGGTAAGACCTAGAATGGTCCTTGCTGTGGAGTCTCTAACCCACTCTACAAACTGTCGGTATTCATTGTTGGTAATCTCCGTATCGTCCATAAAAAATCCTGAGATGGAGATGTTTTTTTGCCTGGCGGCATAAGTGGAGAAAACATCCTGGTCACTCTGACCAATGGTAAGTGTTCCTGATGGTACATAAACCATTCCAAAAGGGTTAAAACCTCCCCATTTTGGCCTGTTCTGACTTCCTATCAACTGGCCCGATTCCTGCTTACCACAGGAGGACAGAAGCAAAACAGCGGACAATAAAATGACACTTAAGATTGATAAACTTTTCATTTTCTTTTAGCGATTTTACCTGTAATATAACAAGTGCTTCGGAATAAAGCGGCGTAAAGATAATCCAAAATTTAAAACTGCAACTATTTTAAATTTGAATTTTAAAATTTTTTAAACCTGAAAAACTCTTTAGCTTTTTAATAACGAAATACCCTCTCAATTATTGTGCCAGGTCTGAAATAAAATTGTGAAATTATATTAAAATAAACAAAATTTGTTACCTTATTGTAAATCAATGTATTGACATACAAAGGGCAAAGCTTTGCTTTAGAGGTCCCTGGGATTGTAGATAATCCTGGGAGGCAGGCCCATGCCGATAAGTTTGCGAAGGTTGTAAGTGAGGGTGATCTCATGACTGCCCTGATGATACCTCCTCACAGATGAGATTCCTATGTCATAGCTGTAAATAAGTCTGTAGTTGCGGCCGATGCCGGTGCCTATGATAATGCCTAAAGCATCAAACGAACCTGGGCTGTAACCTCTGAGATAGATCCCGCCGATGACCTCATCCCTGTAGTAACCTAAAGCCCCAATATCTGTCTGTACCACTGCAGCATCTGCCCTGACCATAGCTGAAGGTATAAGCTCGATATCATCGTTTATCTTTGTTTTATATTGTCCAAACAATGAAACACTGAATGACTTGGTGTAATCGGCGTCCCCTACAGAAAAAGCATGCGAAGGCAGGTCGTTAATGGCCAGGCCTGCTTCTAACTTCCTGCCCATAAAGTATACCCCCGCTTCCCATGACAGACCAAGGCCGTTGAAAGGGACTATGTCAAGAATAGGGTCATTGTGGTTTATGACGCCTTCGTAATTGCCGTCAGGCGTGATGATGCCGCTGCCATTGACATTTAGAAAATTAAGTCCGGCTCTTGCTCCAAAGGAAAGAAAACCTGCCTGTGTCCCATAGACATAGTTGTAGGAAACCTTTAAGTCCGAATGGCTGAAGACGCCCGTCTGTTGATTGTAAAAGGTAAAACCCAGGGCACCGTTCCACAGGTAAAAGGGCATATCTGCACCCAAATATACTGTACGGGGATTGCCCGGAAAGCCATCGTTCTGATCGCGGTAAGAGGCGATGATGCTGAGAGATCGTTCGAGGCCGCCATAGGCAGGGTTGTGACCGTACTTGTTGACCATATATTGTGTCCATTGCGGCTGTTGCTGACCACCGGCCAGAAACGGTATAAGAAATAACAAGACTATCGCTATCTGCCTCATTAAAAAGCTTACTGTTTTAGTAATGAACATACAATAATAACAGTTTGTGCAGATATTATCGATTATTTTTACAAAAAATATTAACCTCGTATGCTGAAGGAGGTGAATTTGGCTAAAGGTCAGTCTTACATTGGCTTTCAGATACAATCAGAGCAGAATTTCCAGGCCATCATAAGACGGACGGATGTGGGCCGGCCATGTAGCTTCCATAGCAGCATGGGTACCCATCTGGTGGGACATATGCGTAAAATATGTGGTTTTGGCCCCTATCTCAGCTGCGGCCTTTACTGCTTCGTCGTAGGTGTAATGCGAATAATGTTTACGATACTGAAGGGCATTGAGAACCAGGACATCCAGCCCTTTTAGCATATCTGCCGACCTTTCAGAAATAAATGAGGCATCTGTGATGTAGGCAAAATTGCCGGTTCTGAACCCCAGGATTGGCAAGTCACCATGCATCACCTCGAAAGGCAAGACAGAAAACCGGTCAGTAAGCTGCAATGATCTTCCGGCCTCCAGGGCATGGCACACCACCCTTGGGGCCCCGGGGTAAGGATTGGATTCAAAAATGTAGAAAAACTTGGACTTTATCTCATTAAGCACTCTTTCCAGTCCATAAACGGGCATATCTGTACCCTGTCTGAAATTAAAGGGTCTGATATCGTCCATCCCTACGACATGGTCATTGTGTTCGTGGGTAAGCAGGACGGCATCGAGGTGTCTGAGTCCTGCCCTGAGCATCTGCTGGCGGAAGTCGGGTCCGACGTCTATGACAATACTTGCAGACTCCTCCGTGATGAGCAAAGAAGACCTGAGTCTTTTGTCCCGGGGATCAGTAGACATACAAACCTCACAATCGCAGGCTATCACCGGCACACCGTGGGACGTTCCTGTTCCTAGAAAAGTGACCTTCACCTTCGACAGATTTTATGTTCCCGGCTTAAGCGTCTCATGGTGGTTTTTAAGCAGATTTCGGTAAAATGTTCTTGACTTTTCAGCAATTAAGCTATCGTCATCCAGGATTTTGTCAAGGATTTCGAGCAGGACCATGACCCGGCCATCCGTTTCGTAAAAACGATTTATGACGACTACTTTTTTGTTTTCTACAAGGCAGTAACCCGAATTGAAGGTACCTTTTTCATACC
>JAKQGD010000444.1 GCA_029573365.1 Bacteroidota bacterium
TGAAAAGAAGGCTTATACCTATGGTGCTAGGTCCAGTATAAGCAATGACAGGCTTGCTGGAACCTTCAATGCTACAGCCTCTGTCAGGAATGAAGTGACCGACAGTGCCGTTACCGAATTTATATACGAGATGAACAGGATAGCAAGTGAGCCCGTCACAGATAAAGACTTGTCACTTGCCAAGAGCAGTCTTACAGGTAACTTTGGCAGGTCGCTCGAATCCCCACAAACCATAGCCAATTTTGCTTTGAATACATTTAGGTATGACCTGCCTAAAGACTATTACAATAATTACCTCAAAAACCTTGACGCTGTCACCATTGACGATGTCAATTATATGGCCCACAAATACGTCCACGCCAATAATTGCAACATAGTGGTCGTAGGCAGCAAGGAAGCCGTAGCCGACAAACTGAAGAAATTTGATAGCGACGGCAAAATCGATTTTTATGATCCGTTTGGTAAAAAGCTGGAGGACAAAAAAGTAGAAATGTCCTCAAGCGTGACCGCAGAATCAGTGATTGCCGATTACCTGGAAGCCATAGGCGGCAAGGACAAGCTCAAAGGCATCAAGACTCTGACATCGCGAGCTAAGTCGGACCTCGGCGGTACGCAGGCATCTTTTGAAAATTATCAGACAGCTTCCGGCAAGTTTGCCATGAAAGTCATAGTAAATAATATGACTATGCAGGAGCAGAGGTTTGATGGTGCAAAAGGGGCATCTTATCAGATGGGGGCAAAAAAGGAAATTACCGACGCCAAACAGCTGGATGGACTCAAAAAGCAGGCCGTCATGTTTGATCAATTGCAGTACTCAAATCAGGGCTACAAACTGGAACTCAAGGGCATCGAAGATGTCGACGGTGCAAGCTGTTATAAAGTCAATGTCCTGGATCCGGAAGGAGATACTTCCACGGAATTTTACGATGTCAAGTCCGGTTTATTGGTCAGGGTGGTCAAAACCCAGGAAGCCATGGGACAAAAGGCCACAATTACTACCGATATGGCGGATTACAGAGAAGTAGACGGAGTCAGATTGCCATATAAAACCTCGATCAATGGAGCCGCTCCCATGACTATTGTCCTGGAAATGGAAAGCATTGAGGTAAATAAATCCTTGGGAGAAGAAATCTTTAAAGTGGATTGATACTCTGTGATGATTAAAAAAAATAATAATGGCCGCCTGTAATCAAGCGGCCATTATTATTTAATCATGAGGATTTTTTTCCGGCATTGTATTGGTCGGTCATCTCTCTGGAAATGGCCGCTCTGACTACACGGATATACGTTTTGTTGTCAACTTCGAGGGTGATGATATTGTCCTCGATTTTGTTTACATGACCCACGATGCCACTGGTGGTTACCACTTCATCCCCTTTTTGTATGGCACTTGCAAAGGTGGCTTGCTCTTTCTGTTTTTTTACCTGGGGTCTGATAAAAAAGAAATAAAAAAATCCCAGCATCAGGGCGGGAAATATAAAGCTGTAGGCTCCACCGCCGGCTTGCAGTACAAATATCAGATTCATATGTTTGTTTGGTTATTTGAGGCAAAGATATCCAAAACCCAAATAACTTTTAACTTTGGCTTTAAATTCAGTCTAATCAGTAAAATCAGAAAGGTATGAGTGACTCACAGTTGTGGGCTGAACTGAAAAACGGAAGCCGGCAGGCGTTTCGTGAAATTTATGACCAGAATATCACAAAGCTTGTAGGATATGCCCGCAAATTTACCTCCGAAACAGAGCTGATTGAAGATACTATTCATGATGTTTTTGTCCAGATATGGGACCGCAAAGCCACCCTGGGTCCTACAGATTCCATCATCAAATACCTGTGTGTCACCCTAAGGAGGGAACTTATACGAAGGCTGGAAAAAGCTACCCAGACAGCCGGTTTTGAATCCGCTGAAAACAAAGACATACATTTTCAGGTCTCACAGGAAGACCTTCTTATACATAATGAAAACACCGGTTTGATAACCGAAAAACTGCATATGGGCTTTGAAACACTGTCAAACAGGCAGAAAGAGGCCATCTTTCTAAAGTTTTACGAGGAGCTGAGCTATGAGGAAATTTGCGAAGTGATGGACATAAATTATCAGTCGGTCCGCAACCTTATCTCAAAAGGGATCATGGAGCTAAGAAAATTTATGGTTTCTGTTGCCTGGATTTTGGCCCTGATGCATTGTTTACAATAAAATTGAGCGATCTTTGAGTACAAACCGGACATATCTTCCTTATCCAAATATACAGACAGTTATCAGCCTATGAGTCAAAGTGATAGACACAGATTTCAACAGGATTTGCTCGAAAACGAATCCTTTATAAGTTGGGTGAGGTCGGAGTTCATACACGAAGATGAGATATGGTCGGCATTTATTGATGACCACATTGACAGAATGGACGAAATCAATGAAGCCATACGTGTGGTTGGGAATTTTCACTTTACTGACAGAAATGTTGTGGACAAAGACAAACTCTGGTCCAGGATCGAATCCTCTGCAAAAGGCGGATCCGTGACTCAAGTGAGAACGCTTATGCCAAAGAACATCAGGTATCTTGTCGCTTTGATAGCCGCAGCCTGCCTTGTTTTGTTGTTTGTGTACAGGGGTGGTATGTCTGATGTGAGGAAAGTTGAGGCCGGTATGGCCCGTGAGGTGGCCGAAAACCTTCCTGACGGATCATCTGTACGGCTTGATGCAGGTACAACAATAAAATACAGCAGTGAGTCATGGAGCCGTAAAAGACACGTCGACCTGCAGGGTACTGCCTTTTTCGAGGTAAAAAAAGGTGCTGATTTTGTGGTAAAAACGACTTCGGGCGAGGTTCGTGTGCTAGGTACCAGCTTTAGCGTAGAAGCCCGCGAAGGCAGGTTTGAGGTTATCTGCAAAACGGGAAGGGTAGAGGTGAAATCAGCAGCAGGCATCAATGACGCTGTAGTCCTGGGCCCGGGAGATATGGCCAGACTTGAAAATGGGAAATTGCAGCAAAAAAATGCAGAAAATGGAGCCGAAAACAATATTACCTGGCTTGATGGCATATATACCTTTGATTCCGTGCCCTTGGCATACGTGATAGCCGAAATCGAAAGACAATTTGATGTCAAAGTGCAGATGCCTTCATCAGTATCAGGGCTGTTGTATGCCGGGTATTTCAGGGCTGACGACCTTGATAAAGCCATGCAGTCAGTCACCTGGCCCTTAAAGCTGAAATACAGCATCCAGGGCGAAAAAGTAATAGTATCCCAATAGGCCGCACTCAAATAAGCGTATTTTTACATTTTTATTGAATATCAAAATTTGTAGTCTGCTGCCGGATCCGATGCTAAGAAATATCATCCTGATGCTGTTGATTTGTGTCAACGGAGTTTATGTTTTTGGACAGAAAACAGGGTATAGCTATCGTATAAACAAAGGAACTGCGTGTGCAGAGGTGCTCCAGGATTTCAGCAACCGCTATGGTGTGCTCGTAGCATACAGTCCCACTCTTTTGCACTACAGTGCCACTGAAAACCTTTCTCTGCATGCGGAGCAGATAGACCATCTGTTCGAAAAGTTGTGCCATGTCTTTCAGCTAGATTTTATCAGGGACAACGAAAAATCATATCTGGTACGGACAGAAGCCGGCGATGTGGAATCATCAGAGTTTATGATTATGCATCTCAGGCTTATCGACGGTTCCAGCAGGACCCCAATAGCTTACGCGGCGGTATATGACAAAACCAGAAAATACTTTGGGTTTACGGATGAACAGGGTGACTGTTTTATAAGATTGCCAAAATCCAAACAGGGAGAAGCACTTACCGTTCATTCGCTGTCCTATGACGAAATGCAAGTGGTTATCACAGGCCCCGCTCAAGGCAGCCGCACTATAACCATGGAACCCGATCCGGTCAAAACCCTGCCAGTAACCATAAACACTTACAAAAAAAAGTTATCACTCTCAGTAAGCCAGGGCATGGTGGTAAGCAATGAGTTGGTTGATAAAATTGCCTTGGCGTCTCCTTTTCAGAAGGATGTAATGCGTACCATGCAACTGATGCCCGGCGTCAGTGCCATCAATGACTCCAAATCGAGTATCCGTATCCGTGGTGCCAATGAGGAAGCGACTCTCCTGGTGCTGGACAAGATGCCTGTCTACCGGGCCGATCATTTTTACGGCATTTTTGGTGCATTTAATTCGTGGTACGTTAAAAACATCACCCTGTACAAAAACAACCTTCCTGTAGAATACGGTGGCCGCACCAGC
>JAKQGD010000044.1 GCA_029573365.1 Bacteroidota bacterium
GCCATGTTGGCGTAATAAGTGCCGTGCATGCCCAGCATCTCGAGCGAGAGCGGATCTGTCTCGGGATATATCCCCATGCCCAGCAGCGTTGTAGTAATGGGTATGCCGGTTTTTTTTACAAAATGCCTCAGCTCGTCAGAAGCGTTCGAGAGTACAACTCCTCCTCCTGCGTATATCACGGGTTTTGAAGATTCCTCTATAAGTTTGCATGCCTTTTGTATTTGTCCAGGGTGGCCTTCGTATGTAGGCTTGTAACCCCGTATTGAAATTTTCTCAGGGTATTCGAATTTATGCAGAGAGTTCGAAATATCAACGGGCACATCGATTACAACCGGCCCGGGCCTGCCTGTTGTGGCTATGTAAAAGGCTTCTTTAATGATTCTGGCCAGGTCTGCCACATCCTGCACAAGGTAGTTGTGCTTTGTTATGGGCCTTGTTATGCCGGTGACATCCACCTCCTGGAACGCGTCATTGCCGATCATGGCGGTTGAGACCTGACCTGTAAAAACAACAAGCGGTATGGAATCAAGGTGAGCTGTGGCTATACCTGTAATAAGGTTTGTGGCACCTGGGCCTGAAGTGGCAAGTACTACGCCCGGTTTTCCCGAGGCGCGCGCGTAACCGTCAGCGGCATGTATGGCGCCCTGTTCGTGCCTGCTGAGTACAAATTTTATGGGAGCGTTGTATATCTCATGGAATATGGGGATTACAACTCCGCCTGGATAGCCGAACATGTACTCGACATTTTCCCTGACGAGGGATTCGACTATGATCTGGGAACCTTTAATCTTCAAGTAAATTCTCCTGTGTGGCAAAATCAGTGTAAGGGAAATAATGGAAATACCTGTATTGGCTATTGAAAATGACCATATTTGTCAATTTTTTTTCAGTAATATTTTTCAATGCACATGTTAAACTCCGGCTGTCCCCTGAAAAAGTCCATTCCTGGACTGTTTCAGGGCCGGATTCGCGAAGTGGATCCGCAAAACCATGGATTTTCGAGGCTTTTAAAAAGTGATAAGCCTCGAAAATGGCTAAACATCATGTATGATACCGGCAGTTACCCGTGCTTAAGGACCCTGCCGTTAAGCGCAATTAAGCCGCAATATATTTGAATAAGTTGCCCGCTCCGGGAATGGATCTTAAAAATTCTTTATGCAGTTTTTTTTTCGGCCCGATACTTTAAAAGCTTGATTTTGACAGTACTTGAGTTAATATAAACTTATTGGTATATGGCAGGTTTTTTTTCAGATGAATAAAATGATCAGAACAAATGTTGATCGTGTTTTCAGGAGCATTGTGGCCCAGAATGCCCTGCATAATCTCAATTCAATTCCCCACTCTGATGTTTTCTACAAAGAGATGGAATCGCTCTATGGATTAACAAAATCAGAACTTGACATTATCATAAGCATACTCAGGGAATCGCACAAAATACTGGTTATGGAGATTTCACGTGAGGATAAAAACCGTAAGCTTGAAAAAGTACTCGGGTATGTTGATGCAGACCTTGTGACGCTGCAGAAGCTTAAGGATGTCTTTCACAGGGCGCTTTCTGATGATTACGAAAAGGAGAACGGCAAAAAGAAGACCGCTCACCAGATAATCAGGGAGCTTATCCCCAGGCTGCAGTACATAAACCATACTCCACTGGGGCGTGTATTGAACAAAGCTATCATGCTTGATGAATACATCCACATGCTTGAAAAGGACTACAAGGAATATACCGAGGAATGGAAAGATGATAACATTCAGATACAGCTGGATATAA
>JAKQGD010000047.1 GCA_029573365.1 Bacteroidota bacterium
GCTTTACTATCCCGTTTCCGGGCAATGTATTTGCGGCATTCCGGTGTGCAAGGCATGTCAGAGACCAATACCCCGGTGTAAGGGTAGCTATGGGCGGTGGGTATGTAAATACTGAGCTCCGCTCGGTCTACGATGAACGGGTATTTGAATTTGCCGACTTTATCACCCTCGATGACGGGGAAGCTCCATTACGATTCCTTACAGAATACCTCGAAGGCAGGCGGCCCGCCCACCTTCTCAAAAGAACATTTATGCTTTCTGCCGGGACAGTGGCGTATATAGACGGAGCCCCCGAAAAAGATGTAGCACAGAGAGATACTGGTACTCCGGATTACAGCGGACTGCCACTGGACAGGTATATCTCAGTCCTCGAGCTGGCCAACCCCATGCACCGTCTGTGGAGCGATGGCCGATGGAACAAGCTGACCCTGGCCCACGGTTGTTACTGGGGCAAGTGTTCGTTTTGTGACGTGACTCTTGATTACATAGAGCGGTACGAACCTGTGCCTGCTTCGGTAATTTGTGACCGCATGGAGACTATGATACAGCAGACCGGCCAGACAGGTTTTCATTTTGTTGATGAGGCGGCTCCTCCGGCTCTGATGAGGGACGTGGCCCTGGAGCTTATCCGCCGAGAAAGGTCAGTATCTTGGTGGACCAATATCCGCTTTGAAAAGAGCTTTACGCCCGACCTGTGCCGGTTGCTGGCAGCTTCCGGATGTATTGCAGTGTCAGGGGGGCTTGAGGTAGCCTCAGACAGACTTTTAGCCCTGATGAAGAAGGGAGTGACCGTAGCCCAGGTGGCAAGGGTGGGAAAGGCTTTTGAAGAAGCAGGCATCATGGTGCACGCATACCTTATGTACGGCTTCCCAACACAAACAGACCAGGAAACGATCGACAGCCTAGAAAATGTAAGACAATTGTTTGAAGAGGGCGTAATCAGGTCCGGTTTCTGGCATCTCTTTGCTATGACGGCACACAGCCCCGTGGGCATAGCACCTGCTGAGTATGCCGTCATTTCCGAGGGTCCTGATTTTTTGGGCTTTGCTGACAATGACCGTTTTCACACCGACCCTGATGGGGCCGACCACGAAAAATACAGTGAGGGACTGAGGGTGTCCCTGCAGCATTACATGACAGGTGAAGGCCTGGACTGGCCTCTGCAGGATTGGTTTGAATTTGAGATTAAAGATACAACACTGCCCCCTGACCACATCCGCAAAGTGCTGCAGGAATCAGCGGAAGACTCTCTTCGACCCAATCACTCTGTGGCCTGGATAGGAGGTCAATCAATAGAACTGATACTTCCCGAAAAAAAACGAAAGCAGAAAAAAGTTGAAAAGGCAGAAATGGTTATCTCGAGTACAGATAGCATGAAGTCCTTGTTTTTTGAAGAAGAACATGTGTACTGGGCCCTAGAAATAATGGAACAATGTTCCGGCAAAGGTACAGGAACCATGACATTTGCTGATTTTACTAATAGCTACAAAGAAGAGGGGCTTGCAGACTTTGAGGTATTTATGGCGTCCGCTTCTTTCAAAGCATGGCGAAAAGCAGGCCTGTTATTTGTCTGATAATCAAGGGCGTTTGTGAGTAGCCAGGCTTTTAGCCATGGTCACGCCGGCTATGTATCCGCCTGTCCATGCTGCCTGAAAATTAAAACCGCCTGTCAGAGCATCAATGTCCAAAACCTCACCAGCCATAAACAAGCCGGGAATTTTTCTGCATTCGAAGGTTTTAAAATTGATTTCCTTCAGGCTGATGCCACCTGCGGTGACAAATTCTTCTTTAAAGGTGGTTTTACCTGATACATTGGCGGACCATGACTTCAGGGTAGCTACAAGTTTGTTCATCTGTTCTCTGGTAGCTGTCGCCCATGTAGTATCCGAGGTTATGTCAGCCGACTCAGCCAGATAGTGGTACAACCTTTGCGGCAAGCCAAAAAACGGACCATTGATTATCTTTTTAGCACCAGACAGGTTTCGTTGGTCCCGGATGTCACCTTCGGTAGTTTCAGGTATCCAGTCGACAGTGATCGTGTATTTGTAACCTAGCCCTGCCAGGACCCTGGCCCCCCACGACGAGGCTTTGAGTACCGCAGGGCCGCTCAAACCCCAATGGGTAATGAGTAGCGGGCCTTCGGTAGAGATGTCTGTGTCAAGGAGTCTGATTTTGGCGGATGCGACAGAAACACCCATCAAACGAGTGATGGTGTGCCCTGGCAGATTAAAGGTAAACAGAGAAGGTACTGGTTGTACGATGGCACACCCCATATGTTCTGTCATCTTCCATATTGAAGGGCTGCTGCCTGTAGCTATCATCAGCTTTCTGCAGCTGAGGCTGTTGCCGACACCTGTTGACACAGTAAAATGAGAAGTATCGCTGCCGGGTTCTGAGTATATTTCTGTCAATTTGTGTCCGGTCAATACTGTAACGCCCAGTCTGTCGGCAGTATCTGTGAGGCACCTCACAATGGTCATCGAATCGTTTGAAACAGGAAACATGCGTCCGTCCGCTTCGGCCTTGAGCCTGACTCCATGGTCGGCAAACCATTGGACGGTTTCCGCAGGTCCAAACGTGTGGAAAGGTCCCAGCAACTCTCTTGAACCACGAGGATAAAACTTTGCCAGGGCTGCCGCATCAAAACATGCGTGAGTTACATTGCACCTGCCCCCGCCTGATATCCTTACTTTGTCCAGCACACGGGACGATTGCTCCAAAATAAGCACTGAAGCTTCCGGGCAATGCTCCTTAATGGTAATGGCAGCGAAAAAACCAGCCGCACCCCCTCCGGCAATAATGACGTCAACCGGTTTGTGGTCCATAAATAAAAATTAAAAAAAATCAGGCACCCCGGTATGGAATGCCTGATCAATAATCTTATGTATCAATGCAAATGGGTCATGCCCAGGCACTTATGATTCCACCCATGATCATGGCACAAACAGTCCAGAATCCCACATTGAGCAGGATGTAAGTCCAGCCTTTTCTTTCGAAAAGGGCATTCGTCCCCATGATAGGCAAAAACATAAACAAGCCGGCCATCGCACCATGGAAAGCACCATGTTTAAAAGTCCTGAAATTGGTGCCATATTTTGCCATAATGTCACCGTATGCAGTTGCCTCAGGTGATCCAGCAGTTTTGAATGCAGGTACCTGCAACAGCGAAAACAACCCCATCTGATGGATAACCACAGGTACAAGGGCCGTGGCAAGCATCAATCCAAAAATAAGGGCAAGTCCAAAAATAACGGCCATATTGGCTCCCTTCATTTTTTCCTGGTTCATATCGGCGGCTTTCATCCAGGCTTTGCCAAAAAGCGGGCCGTACCACAAAAATCCCATAATGAGCGGAACAAGTCCGGTGGCCAGAACCACCATCC
>JAKQGD010000482.1 GCA_029573365.1 Bacteroidota bacterium
AGAAATGCACTTTGGAATATATACACCGGCGTATATCTCAGGTTTAACTAATAAAAGCAAGATAAGGCTTAAAATGCTGAGCGTGGCTACAACTCTCGACAATTACAACAACGGCATTATAGGTCCGGGCCACTGCGACGAACCATTGGCCTACAGGCCGGTTATAGAAGGACCGCAGGAAGTCATAGGCGTGGACCTTACGTTAGGAACAAGGGTTAAAAACGAGGTGGACCGCATGACCATAACTCCTAATCCGGCCGACACTCAGGTTCACTTCGGTTTTGATGGTTACAAAGGTGAAGGTTGGTGGAACATCATCGACATCACAGGCAGGACTATAATGCAGACATACAGGGCCACACAAGCACAACATACAACTGTCGACTTGTCCCACTTGAATACAGGTATTTATATCGTAAGACTGACCAGTAATGATGGGGCCGTCATCACTACAAGTAAATTTATCATCGTTCGTTAACCCTATAAATTATTTTCATCTCGTCAAAAAGTAAATATCATATGACAGCATATCTACAGGCGGCGGGGATAATTTCCCCGCCGCTTTTTATTTTTTGAAAGATTACCAGAAAAATTGTGACAGAAATGTACAATTCTGTCGTTTTAAACTCCGTTTTTAGTAGTAAAACAAAAAGCTCCTTAAAAAATTTTTATTTTTTTTAGATCTATACATATTAAATAAATAAATAATATGTATATTTGCCCCATCAGGCTCAAAATACCGGTTTATGAAACGACAATGGCTCGCTATCACAGTTTTGTTTTTTTCTGTATCTCTGTCTGCTGCAGACACCCACGCTGTGGCCCGAGTTAAAAAAGGAGAAAACATTCAGAAGCTTCTTTCCCGCTTTTTGCTCACTCCCCATACATGCAACGTGGAGTCTTTTAGAAAGATTAACAATCTGGGCAAAAGAAAATCCCTCGTGGCAGGACGCGTATACAAGCTGCCTTTGCTGATCAGGGAATTTAATGGCGTGAATATCAGGACATCCGTAGGCATAGATGACATCAGCACGGCACGCAAGATCGAAAAGTTAAACACCGACCTGCTGGAAGCCGGTATCAGGGATAAAAATTATAAAGAAAACAAGAAGATATGGGTGCCTACAGACGAGTTTGACTGCAAAGACGAAGGAACTACTTCAGACTCAGCAATCGATGACATGCCGGTTAGCCTTGCAGAAGAAAGCCCGTCAGCCACAGCTTCTGCCGAGGTAGTGACTGGGACCGCATTGAAACGAAAAGGCATCAAAGAGATCCGTGTACCGCTCATGGGTCCGGGGTATGACATCGTCCACATCGAGGATTTCAGCCTGGCAGGACATGTTTATTACATCATCAGCGGCCATGGAGGCCCCGACCCGGGAGCCATGTGTACAGAGTGTGATTCAAAACTATGCGAAGACGAATACGCCTATGACGTTTCCCTCAGGCTGGCCAGAGACCTCATGCAGCATGGTGCTACGGTGCATATGATTGTCCAGGACCTGAACGACGGCATCAGGGACGACGCTTATCTCAAATGTGATTCTGATGAAAAACTCATGGGCAGGCTGGATATTCCCATCAGCCAGAAGAAAAGGCTCAGGGACAGAGCCTCCACGGTCAACAGGCTCTACTATAAATATAAAAAACAAGGGGTCAAAGTACAGAAAGCGATAGAAATCCACGTGGATTCCAGGAGTAAAAACATGAGGCAGGACGTTTTTTTTTACTACAACAAAAACAACAGTGGCAGCAAGCAGCTGGCAAAAACTGTGCAGGAAGTCTTCGAGTCCAAGTACGACAAACACCAGAAGGACAGAGGATATGAAGGCTTTGTGGAAGACAGAGGCATATACATGGTCAGAAATGTAGTTCCAGATATGGTCTTTGTGGAATTGGCCAACATACGTAATCCGGCAGACCAGAAACGTCTGCTCATCAACAGCAACAGACAAGCTCTCGCAAACTGGCTGTTTGAGGGACTAAGACAGTAAAATGGCGGCTTGACGCCGAATGTCATATGCCATCGATAATTTCCGATACCCTGTCCATTTCGTCCATGGTATTAAAATAGTGCGGAGAAAGACGCACGACCCAGTCTATGTCTTTCCTGCGGAAGTCTATAAGCCCCCAGTGTAATGTGCTGATGCTGTAATAGACACCGTTTTTATC
>JAKQGD010000511.1 GCA_029573365.1 Bacteroidota bacterium
CGCTACCTTTTTTTCTTCCAGAATATTGATCGCCTCAGCAATCAGTCCTCTGTCATTTTGTTCTGAGTTGATTATAAAAATGTCTTTTTCAAACAAGGAAGGGTTTTCGTGTTTCCTGAATCTCGAGAAAGCCACATCCATGATGTCATGGTTTTTAATCGCTTCGCTGAAAGGGTCGATGAAAATCTGGTTAAGTGGCAGGTGGTGCAAAATGTACAGAAACAGCGTAGACAGGACTGCCGAGATGGTAGCGTGAATCCAACTTTTGCCTGTCTGTTCCTGGTCTTTCAAAATTTGAAGTAAGGTTGTTTTGGGTTTTGAATCTCTGGGATTGTCGGCCTGAACTATAATTTGGGCCATCTCCTCAGTACAAAAGTAATATAAATTTTAATAACAATGTCAGAGGACAGTCAAAGTGTGTTATGCAATAAAATGATTGATTCCAAATCCGCTATTTTCTTTGGATGGTATTAAATGTTTGACAAATTTAATTTTTATGATTATCTTTATGGTGGTATATGTACACTCACCCGGTGTCGTATATTGTCAAAACAACCTAAAAAACCATGAGCAACAGTATAAAACAATGTTACTGCCTCTTTGCCGGTATTCTGATGTTTGTATTTCCGTCCCTGGCATTTACCGACGGCGATCCTCCCAGGCGGGTGCTTGCCCTGGTGGTCGGGGTTGCTGATTATCAGGACAAAGAGATCAATGACCTTCAGTTTTCTGATGATGATGCACTGGCATTTTACAGTTTTCTCACCGGCAAGGCAGGTGGAGAGGTAGATTCAGCCAACATCCGTCTACTGCTCAATGAAAGGGCCACTGTGGCAAATATATATAATGCCAAACGATGGCTCGAAACCTCAGCAAGAAAAAACGATCTCGTCTTTATTTACTTTGCCGGACACGGCGATCGTGAAAGCAGTATTTTCGAACTGGGTTTTCTGCTGGCATACGATACTCCTCACAAAAACTATCTTAACAATGCCCTGAGGCTCGAAGATTTTAACGACATGGCCACCACACTTTCTGTCAGGATAGGGGCAGAAGTGGTCATCGTGACAGATGCGTGCCATTCAGGTACCTTGTCAGGAATAGACAAAGTGCATCAGACATCTCTCGTGCAGGAGCAGCTTATAAAAGCTACCAGCAACGAAATCAGGATAGCCTCGTGCATGCCTGACCAGCTGTCGCAGGAAAACGAAGCTTGGGGTGGCGGCCGTGGATTGTTTTCATATTATTTTTTGTTTGGGCTCAAAGGGCTGGCTGACCAAAACAACGACGGTCGTGTATCCCTCAGCGAACTGCGAAAATATGTTATCAGCCATGTGGAAGACCAGATACATTTGTTTGATCTGGAAGACCAGAATCCTGTCATCGAAGGCAGAGAAGAGAAGATCATGAGTCAGGTGATTGACTCTGTCAAGGCTCAAGCACTAAAAATCGAAAAAAACGGCCGCATCGATGAAATACAATCGGCTGTGAGCAGGTCGGTGACCGGAATAAGCCTGACCAGGGCACAAAAGTTTGTCGGGCCGTTGCATGGTCAAAAACTGCTGGAAGAATATGACTTTTTTAAACTCAGCAAGGCAAGTAGGGATGCGTTTTTAAATTTGTGCATCGAAAAATACGGAGAATCGGAGGGTGCCAACAACAGAGAACGCTGGTCTGTAAATAACAACGACCGTAGCGAACTCAGGCAGGAACTTGCCGCTGTCATCCATGATCAGGTACAGGAATTAATAAACATCTATCTGGAGGGCGATGAGGCCAGGATGGAAGAACGCCGGTACTACAACAGCCATTTGCCCGGATATGACGAAGTGGTGCCTATGATCGAAGTGGCTATGGGCATGCTGGAAAAAGACCATCCTCTGTACAGAATCCTGGAAGTAAAAAAATACTATTTTGAGGGCCTGGTAGCCAGACTCAAAGTGCCGGTAGCAAAAAATGTGGAAGAACTCCTGGATAAGGCCCTTAAAAATCAGAATAAAGCCCATGAGCTGGAACCCAAAGCCGCTTACATCACAAACGAGCTGGGCGTTATACACCAGTTAAAAAACCAAAACTCTAAAGCCATTGGTTATTTTAATGAAGCCATTTCGCAGTCTTCGCGGTGGCCGATACCTTATGCCAATCTGGCAAACGCATACGCCAAAGCAGGTGATTTTAAGCCTGCCCTCGACCATGCATTAAAATCAAAGGAACTTAAGCCCGACCTGGTATTGGCAGCCTTCAGTCTTGGCAATGTCTACCTCTCCATGGGCAATCTTTTGTATGCAGAGGAAGAATTCAGAAAATCACTGAAAAAAAACGACCGTCACTTTTATCCTTATGAAAACCTGGGGATATTATATGCAAAGATGACGGATTACGCTCTTGCAGACTCTTTTTTGTATGAAAGTGCCCTGAGAAAACTAAATACCAATTATGAACCGGGTTCTACTTTTCCATTGCTGGACACAGAAGCTGATGGCGTAGCAGATTTTCATGTAATCGAACCCAATGCTCCCGAACCTTACATTGACACTTCTGCCATAAATCCTGGTGACTATATGGCCTTGTTTTACTGGGGACACCGGTTCCATTTCAGTGTAAACAATTACAGTCAGGCAATTAAAATCTGGAACAGAGCCATAGTAGCCGATCCAGACAACCCTATCATCTACCACTATCTGGCCAGGGCATATTATAAGCTGGGGAAGTACGAAGAGACCGAATTTATGCTCAAAAATGCAATGAAGTATTACCTCGAAAAAGACGCCTTTGACGCATATGTCACTGAGGACTTTGTCAGCCAGAAGTACAGAGATCCGTCAACAGCAACAGCTTTATTTCTGGTGGGTTACTTTTCAGATTTGTATTACCATGGCCGGGACAATGTTTTTCTTCTCGCAGACATATACGAAAACCAGGGCCAA
>JAKQGD010000050.1 GCA_029573365.1 Bacteroidota bacterium
ACACACTATAATTAGATATACCAAAGTGGTGTGTGTGTTTCTTTTTATTATTCTTTAATCAAGTATGGCGTGTCCAAAAAAAGATGCAATCTTCTCTTAATGATGATGAATCAACGCACACAATTTTTTCAAAACATGTACATATAAAACGTCTCGTAGAAATTGAAGAAGAAGACACAACACACACGGCCTTTCAAAACAATGTACACATAAGATATCTCGTTGGAAACCAAAAAAAAAAAAAAATCACAACCCTATGGTGTAGTCAAACAATTTTGAAATAACTAAATAATGTAGTTACAGGCATCATGTGGTGGTGGTGGGTGGTTCCCTATCATCCATTTCATAATTGGAGCGATTAACAAATGCCGTTGCCCCCACATCACCACATTAATTAATTAATCCTGGTCCTGGTCATTCCGCATGTATATCTTGGCCCTGGTCCTGGTCCTCTTCATTTGTTGAAAGTATGGTCAAAAGCCTGACCACACCATGCACGCAGATGTAGTTCTTCCTATAGTGATAATGCAATTCTGCAAGAACCTCCTCCACCGGCCGTGGAGAATTATGTAAATACTTCGCCAAGTGCATGACCAGGTCAAACATTTTCCTGTCATTCTCTGCCAGACCAACCAGGCCGTTCATATTGACAACCGCCCCGGCACCCTGGCGGCCTCCCGGTGCCGCCACCGGCTGGCACACTCCCGGCCGCCATGGAGTGCCCCCCGCCAACCTTGGCAGGGGATATAGAGGCCTGGCCTTCGGCCATCACTTACTGCACTGAGGCAAGACCCAACCGAGGGTCCCGGGGCAGGTCCTCGCCGGCCCGCTACGCTGCTATGAGTTGTCATGAGGTTCTTCTTCCAAAAAGACGAGACCAGAATGAACCACCGGCTGGTGGCAGTAACCGTTCACGCTCGGCCATGAGTGCATGAACATGACTCTCAAGAAAAGACTTATCTGCCTTCAACTGGTCAATCATGGCTACTTTTTCTTTAAGTAGTGCCTCCATTGAATTTACATGACTTTTACTGTAGGCCCACTCAGATAATACATGACTTATCATTTTTGACCGCGAAGTGGTTTCTCGTTCTGCTGCCTTATCTATCAAATCCAAGACTTCTTCTTCAACCGTTGCGGTTATCTGAATACCCATGTATTGACATTCATTTTTACA
>JAKQGD010000520.1 GCA_029573365.1 Bacteroidota bacterium
CAGCCTTTCTTACGAGGTCTTTGTCTACGCCGGTAATTTCGGCATGGTGGTCCATATCGAGAGCCAGGATGTGATTTCTGAATTCTTCGTATCCTTCTGTTCTTGCCTCTATAAATGTACTGTCTTCCAGGCCCTCGTTCATGATATAATAAAGCATCATATTGAGCAGTGCCACATTGGTACCTGGCCTGAGAGGCAGATGGTAGGTGGCATACCTGGCCAGTTCTGTCCTGCGTGGATCGATGACTATGGTGGTCTTGCCTTTCATGGCAAACTGCTTAAACTTGGCTCCTGTCACGGGGTGCCCGTCGGTAGGATTGGCCCCTATGACCATTATGCAGTCCGTATGTTTCAGGTCTTCAATGCTGTTTGTAGCCGCTCCCGTACCAAATGCCATCTGCATGCCAAGTGCGGTGGGTGAGTGGCACACCCTGGCACAGCAGTCTATGTTATTGGTGCCGATGACCGCCCTTATAAATTTTTGCATGAGGTAGTTTTCCTCATTGGTACAACGTGCCGACGAAATGCCAGCAATGGCGTCCGGACCATGGTTAGCCTTTATAGACAAAAGCTTTTCGGCGATAAAGCCGTATGCTTCTTCCCAGGTGGCAGGGGTCAGCACACCGTCTTTTCTTAAAAGTGGTGTTTTTATGCGGTCAGGGTGGTTGTAAAACGAAAAGGCAAATCTTCCTTTGAGACACGTATGACCCTGATTTACCTCGGCATTGTAGGGTGCCTGTATTGATTTAACCTGCCCGTTGGCTACAGCCACCTCCAGGTTGCAGCCCACACCGCAGTAAGTGCAAACCGTACGTACTTTTTTATCGTAAGCCACTGACTTGGACTCGAAAACATCAGAGATGGCTGATGTAGGACATGCCTGGGCACAGGCTCCGCAGCTTACACATTCTGACTCAAAAAAGTTTACGTCGGCCCCTTTGACTATGTGGCTGTCAAATCCTCTCCCTGCCATGCTCAGGACCATCTGCCCCTGCACCTCGTCG
>JAKQGD010000548.1 GCA_029573365.1 Bacteroidota bacterium
CACCAATCCTGATGATTATAAAATGGCTGGAGCTCCACGAAGCATTAAGTTTGCCTTGGGCGAAAACCCCATCAGGGTACACGGAGAAGGCAACAAGATTACCCCCAATACAAGAATGGGAGTAGAACAGGTATTCCGGAATGCATTCAGCGAAGCCCGTCTGTACATGAAGGAATGGGACGACCATAAAGCAGGCATCCGTAAATCGCCTCCGGCATACAACCTTCGAATGGAAACTCTCTCAGACGTTTTACGGGGCAAAGTGCTGATACATTGCCACTCTTACCGGGCCGATGAGATACTGATGCTGATGAATGTGCTCCGTGATTTTGGTATAAACAAAATTTGTTTCCAGCATGTAAACGAAGGTTTTAAAGTAGCCCCCGAGCTTGCAGCCTATGGGGCCACAGCTTCCGTATTTGCCGATTGGTGGGCTTACAAGTTTGAGGTGTATTACTCCACAGCATATAATGCCGCCATTCTCACCAGAAACGGAGTCGTCACATCCATAAATTCGGATTCGGGAGAGCTGATTCGCCACCTGTACCATGAAGCGGCCAAAACACAGAGATATGGTGATCTTACTGACGAGGAAGCCCTGGCTCTTATAACAATAAACCCGGCCATACAGTTGGGTATAGATAAGATGGTGGGTTCGATTGAGAAAGGCAAAGATGCCGACCTGGTCATCTTTAAGGGGCACCCTCTTTCTGTTTATGCTGTACCACAGATGACCATTGTGGACGGTGTAGTTAGATTTGACCTCCATAATGATCCTGATGATATACGCATCGACATCAATCCCAATGACAAATATTCACAGTATTATGAAGGTGGCGAGGATTTAGACAACAACGGATGCATGAGGGGAATTTCCGAGATGCTTATGCAGGAGAGTCATTCCGCTTACCTTAAGTATAGATATACAAAACAACACCAGCACTGATGAAAAATAAATCCAACATTCGGTCTATTGCTGCCGCCTCAGTTTCGGCACTTATGTTTGTATGCTTGTTTTTATCTCCGCTAACAGCTCAGCAGATTAAAAAGGCAGAAAAAACCAGCGTACTGTTAAAAAATGCAACTTTACATACAGTATCCCGTGGAAATATTAACGGTGACCTGCTCATACACAATGGAATGATTGCGGATATGGGCACCGGACTCGTGGCTGACGGTGGCACTGAAGTCATCGATTGTACCGGCAAACACGTATATCCGGGATTTATTGACGGAGGTAGCCGCATAGGACTGGCAGAAATTGGTTCTGTCTCTGTAACCAATGATTATAACGAGCTCGGTGATTTTGTTCCCCATATGAAGGCCCTCACTGCAGTAAACCCCAACTCAGTAGCCATACCTGTCACCCGTGTAAACGGTGTTACAACTGTTTTTGCAAAACCGGGAGGAAACACTTTTCCCGGCACAGGAGCACTTATTGACCTTTTTGGATATACGCCTGACCAGATGAGTTGTGGCTCCGAAAGAGTCGTCATGCAGTATCCGTCTACAGGCAGACGGGGACGGTGGGACAGACGCAGCGAAGAGGACCTCAAAAAGGAAAAGGATAAAGCCCTGAAAAACATCGACCAGATATACGAATCTGCCATGCAGTATGCCAGAATAGATTCTACTGCCCGGTCACAGAACAAATCTTGGGCCACCAATAACCCTCAGATGGAAGCTCTGATGCCGGTCATTAGAGGCAGTCAACCCCTGTTTGTAGAAGCCAACTCTTATGATGACATCAATTCGCTGCTGGATTGGCTGGCCAATAAAAAGATAAAAATAGTGCTTATGGGTGCGGCGGAAGGGTGGAGAGTTGCCGACAGAATAGCTAAGGCCGGAATACCGGTCATCACCGGCCCGGTCCTTAGTATACCCCGCAGAGACAATGACCGATATGATGCCATTTACACCAATGCCTCCAAAATGGTAAAGGCAGGAGTCAAAGTGGCTATACGTACCGATGATGCCGAAAACACCCGTAACCTGCCGTTCCATGCAGCATTTGCTGCCACCTACGGACTGGGAGTGGATGAAGCCCTAAAGGCGATTACTCTTACACCCGCAGAGATATTTGGAGTACAAGACAAGTATGGAAGTCTCGATAAAGGTAAAGTGGCAAATCTGTTTATTGCCAATGGCGATCCTTTTGAAATGAAGACCAGAATCGAAAAACTGTACATCCGTGGTTGGAACATACCTCTTGAAAGCAGACAAACACTGCTTTACGATGAGTTTTTACAGCGTTCTCCCGGTGCAAGCGGAAAGTAGACCCATTAATCCCTGTAAAGAAGCAGCTTTTCACCGTTGGTGCCGGTGATGAGCATTTTACCATTTTCTATGTAATACCTGCCCAACTCAGCGGTTTGGTTGTTTTGGGCAAAATAAAGATATAGCCTGCTGTCACCTGTGTACCAGAAAACGTCTTTGAGCTGGTCGCCTCCTGCATTTGCTGAGCTTCCTGTATAATCGTTGCCTCCTACCACCACAGAACTACCACCTGAGGTAAGTGTGCCGTCCGCATTAAATACCATAACTTCCCTGCTGGACATGGAGCCGTAATTTCCGCCAAAACCTGAGCCTGAGCTGTAATTAGACTCCTTGACCCATGTGCCGGTGATTCTGGAGTCACGGCTTTTGGAGGCAACGGGATTGCTGGATTTTTTATTTGCCGGAACCTGGACACCACTCACGGTTGGCGACCGCATAAAGTCGATTTCCATTTTTTCGACGGTGCCAAAAACATTGACCGATAAGGTACATTGTATGTTGTTTTGCAAAAGTATGGCATCCATGTCAAAGACCAGTCCCAGGTTTTTCTCTGAGGCAGTACCTTTTAATGTGTTTCCTTTTACAGTGCCGGCAATGTCATATTTGTTTAATGCATCCGTCATAGTGCCGCTTACCGCACCAGCACCGGCCTCGGCAAGTGTCAATATTATGGCCTCTCCGTTTAGGTTTCCCTCATATTTGCCGGTCCATGACTTCTGTGCATACGCTGGACTTATAGCCAATATTGTTACCACAACCAAGAATGTCATTCTCATTTCATCAAATTTGGAATAAAAATGCACTTTAATTTCCTTATTGTCAAGACCCCTGCCGGCGACGATGTATTTTTTTACTTATTTTTGAAAATTCAATATTTTAACAATATCATGATTTGGGATATCGGAGGATTAATACTATGTGCCGCCATCATTTTTTATGCCGGGAGAAAACTGTCATTTTATGGTGATATTCTTTCAGAACACATTGGTCTCGGCAAAGCATGGATGGGATTGATTTTCATGTCTTTTATAACTTCTTTACCTGAGCTCGTGGTAGGCATAAGTTCTTCTGCACTGCTTGCTGCTCCTGACCTGGCCGTAGGAGATATTCTGGGGAGCTGTGCATTCAATCTTGTCATACTTTCTATACTTGATATATTTACACCTTTCGATAAGCCACTTTTCACCCAGACATCATTAAGTCAAAGTCTGGCAGCTTCTTTCTCTGTCATTCTTCTTGTACTTGCTGGTCTTGGCTTGTTTCTGGATGAAAAATTTATTGTCACTCCATTTGTAGGGTTGGTTTCAGTATCCTTTATATTTGTTTACTTCATTTCCTTAAAGGTCATATTTGGTTACCTGCGTTCCAACACACAACCGGAAACTGCAAACTCTGTTTTGAAGCAGCAAATGAAAACTCGCCAAGCTTTGCTGGGTTATGTAATTTTTGCTGCATTAATTGTGGTGTCAGCTCTTGCTCTTCCACACTTTGCCGATAAGGTGTCACAAAACTTGGGCATCAGTCAGTCATTGGCGGGTACTATTTTTCTGGCCACATCCACATCTCTTCCGGAAGTATCCGTATCCTATGCCTCTCTCAAAAAAGGATCTGTCGACCTTGCAGTCGGGAATCTCATGGGAAGCAATATTTTTAACTTTGTGATTCTATTTGTAGACGATCTGGTCTATGTCAAAGGCAACCTGCTCAAAGATGCCTCAGAAACAAACCTCATCTCTGTTTTTTTTGTCATAATGATGACCTCAGTTGCCACCGTAGGTTTTGTTTACCCTACCTTGCAAAAAAAGGCCCCCATGTCATGGGACACAATTACAATCCTTGGCCTTTATCTTTTAAACATTTTTTTCTTGTATCATTTTTCCTAATGACAGGATTATGCTAACAGATTTTCTACGGTTACCGATTTCTGGACGGTATCAATAATATCACTTATGCGTACTCGTTGCTGCACCAGAGTATCCCTGTCTCTAATTGTGACCGTATCGTTTTCAAGGGTCTCAAAATCCACAGTTACGCAGTAAGGGGTGCCTATGGCATCCTGCCTTCTGTATCTCCTGCCTATGGCATCCTTTTCATCATACTGACAATTAAAGGAGATTTTGAGCTTGTCATAAATGGCTGTGGCCGCTTTTGTTAATTCTTCTTTGTTCTTTAGCAGGGGCAATACGGCAACCTTAACCGGGGCCAGTGACGGGTGCAGTTTCATGACTGCCCGCACAGAGTCCTGGCCTTCAGCATCGGGCACATTTTCCTCACGCAGTGAATTGGAAATCATAGCCAGAAACATACGGTCACACCCTATCGAAGTTTCAACGACATATGGTACATAGCTTTCGTTGAGCTCCGGGTCGAAATACTGAAGTTTTTTACCCGAAAGCATCTGATGCTGACCCAGGTCAAAATCTGTACGCGAATGGATGCCTTCCAGTTCTCTGAAACCAAAAGGGAATTCAAACTCAATGTCCACAGCAGCATTGGCATAATGTGCCAGATTTGCATGATCATGAAACCTAAGTTTTGCAGAATCTGTGCCCAGAGCCTTGTGCCAGTTGAGCCTGGTTTGCTTCCAGTATTCGTACCATTCCATCTCTGAGCCGGGTCGGATGAAAAACTGCATTTCCATCTGCTCAAACTCCCTCATTCGGAAGATAAACTGTCGGGCCACAATCTCATTTCTGAAAGCCTTACCTATTTGGGCGATTCCAAATGGTATTTTCTGTCGGGTAGATTTTTGCACATTGAGGAAATTGACAAAAATACCCTGAGCTGTTTCCGGTCTCAGATACAGTTTGCCCTCCTCTCCTGCTATATTGCCCAGCTGAGTGTTAAACATCAGATTAAACTGTCTGACTTCTGTCCAGTTTCGTGATCCGCTTTCCGGGCATACTATTTCGTATTCGGTAATCATGGCACCCAGTTCGTCCATATCGCCCGCCTTCATGGCTGCAGCCAGCCTTGCCAGCACGCCATCGATTTCTTTTTGGCGTTCTATCACTCTGTCGTTGGTTTCACGGAAGTGTTTTTCGTCAAACGACTCCCCAAACCGGGCTCTGGCCTTTTCTATGTCCTTGAGGTTCTTGGCTTCGATCTTTTCGGCATAGCCCTCTATAAGCTGGTCAGCCCTGTATCTTTTTTTGGAATCTTTGTTGTCAACCAGCGGATCATTAAAAGCATCCACGTGGCCCGAAGCTTTCCATGTTTTAGGGTGCATAAAAATGGCTGCGTCGATGCCCACTATGTTTTCATGCATCTGGACCATGGATTTCCACCAGTATGATTTGATGTTATTTTTAAGCTCTACCCCATATGGACCATAGTCGTAGACAGCACTCAGGCCATCATATATTTCCGATGAGGGAAAAATAAAACCATATTCCTTGCAGTGTGAAATCAGATTTTTAAAATCCATATGAGTACATTTTCTGAATTAAACCCTTAATAATGTATTGTGGGAGGGCAAAAATAAGGCCATTATCCGTATTATTGTTTTATTAACAGTCATTTTGATACTCAGTATGCTGTTTATTTCGTTTTTTTGAATTCATTTTTCAATTATAAAATTTCTCCCTATGCGTTTATTGAGTTTTGCAGTTGCGGCCATTATGTTACTGTTGGTTTCCTGTGGGAAAGATGATAACAATACAAGCGATTGTACAGGGGTAACCCCAACTTACACGGCTGACATTGCCGCTATTTATAATGCTTCGTGTGCCACCACAGGATGTCATGCTGGCAGTTTTCCGGCTGAAGGCATAGATCTGAGCTCATATACAGCTGCCAAAAGCCAAAGCCTCAACAACGATGATGTGCTGAAGTCCATCAAACATTCATCAGGCGTTAAGGCCATGCCTCAGGGTGCACCTAAACTTTCGGACGACAAAATCAAGCTGATTGAATGCTGGATTAAAAATGGAGCACCCCAATAATCCTTGCACCATATTGCTTTTTAGGGTATATTTGTTCAATTATTTTTGATCACCCTAAAAACAAAAAAGAAATGTTACGTACACTTTTAGTTTGTCTAAGTAGCCTTTTGCTGCAGTGTTTGATTTTAGCCCAGAATGACGAACAGGTAAGGCTGGAAAATCTCCGGTATTATTTGTCTGGCATCAAGGACAACAGCCAGGCTATGAGGTATTATACCGACTCTGCCCGGGTGCTGGAACTGCTGGACAAGCTGGATGGTGTAGTGCAGGAAATAGACTCAGAACTCAACAAGTTTATCATTCCAGAAGTCGCTCCGGCAGAGCCTCCTGCTCCGGAGGAAACAGTTCCTGAGGCAGAACCCTCCACTGGCGAAGACGTCTACAGCGGTGGTTTTCCAACCACGGATGAAGAGCAGGATGAAGATGGCTCCTCGTCCAAACTCGGCAAAGTGATGCCTTTCAACATTAAACTAAAGACTTCACTGAGGTTCCAGTTTGGCATTAACTCACTGGCTATGGGCAACGATGTACCCGCAGGAATCATAGACCCGGAGATAAGAATCGGCAGCTCATGGTTTACCGATCTGGGCCTGGTACGTAGTTCTAAACTGGGTGGCAAAAAAAGCAAGGTAAAACTGCAGTATGGCATAAGTTACCTCGTCAACAGGTTTAGCTTTGAAAACGACATCCGACTCACACGACAGGATGACACTCCGGTTTTTGTGCCGGTAAATAACGCCAAAGGCAATACCAGGCTAAACATCGGATATCTCAACATTCCTTTGGGTTTGAGAGTGGACATAGGCAAAAAATCAGGCATTGAAATAGGTGGCTATGGCGGAGTCCGGGTCAGCACTGTGCAGACTGTCCGTCTTAGAGAAGGTTTTGAATCTATAGAAGAACACCGGCATAGCGGGTATCAACTCAGAAACTTTATCCTGGGTGGTACGGCAACGATAGATGTTTCAGGATTCAGGCTCGTGGGAAGGTATAATTTTTCCAGCCTCTTCAAGGACAACCCTAATTACGACTTTAATACCTGGATGATAGGTACTTACTTCAAATTGCTGTAAGTCTAAACACAAACACCTTTTTACAAACTCTGCAGCAACTTTTGGTACAGTTTATGCCTTAATAGTCAATAACTGTTGGCATTATCATTGGTTGGTAAAAACAATTACTGGAAAATCGTTCTGATGGTCCTGGGAACTTGCATCCTGGCCGCCACCATATTGTATTCCAACTACCTTGCCTCCAGATTAAAGGTCAATGAACAAAAAAACATTATCCTCTATAAGGAGGCCATAAAAACCCTGGCCAATCTGTCACGGTCTCCCGACTATGACGAATCGTGCTTTGAGTTTTCGAATGCAGTGATCGATTCATTCCCACTCCCCGTCATCTATGAGGACGAAGCCGGCAGGCTCGAGGGCTTCAATTTCGACCCCGACAAAGAAGACGACCAGACTTTTCTTTCTGCCCGTCGTCAAGAATTTCTCGCCTCCGGTCAGGAAGCCATAGCCGGACCAGATGGTTATGCACGGTATATTTACTGCTTTAACTCCCCCTTGCTGGGATATATAAAACTCTTTCCGCTGGTACAGGGTATTTTAGTGGGTCTTTATATAGCTTTGGGATATTTTCTTTTCAGCTCCTCGCGGAGGGCAGAGCAAAACCGGGTATGGGCGGGTATGGCCAA
>JAKQGD010000558.1 GCA_029573365.1 Bacteroidota bacterium
TTCGCCGAAAGGCAATAATCCAACAGGTATCTCAGCTTTCTCTGGGGTAAAACAAAAACGACTGTTCTTCGTCATTTTCTGAGATCCCGGGTACCACCTCGTGCCAGTGTTTTACTTCCCCTGACTTGAGCAGCAGGTCTATGTGTCCCTGGCTGGTATCGTATGACCTGATAACCTCTTTTTTTGATTCGAAAAAATATTCGGTTTCATCCGCTTCAAGTCCATGTTTGTTGCTGAAAGCCTCCTTTCGGTTCAAAAAGTCCGCCTCAGCTTCTGATGACCATATTTTTACTTTGAAAAGCCGTCGGTGGAGCAGATCGGAACACAGTCTGCGGAAAACAAAATCTTCATGATCTGTAGATTTTTTAATCATCCAGAGTATATCCATGTCATCGAGCCTTACAAAATGGGAGAGAAACGCTGATTCGTCACCCGGCTCGTCGAGGTTTAGAAAATAATTAAGCTCCGCTGATGAAGGGATATCTACACCTTTTTTGACGAGGTATCTGGCTCTTTTGAGCACCGAGATAAGCATTACTTCGGCAGAAATGACAGTTTTGTGCAGATACACCTGCCAGTACATAAGTCGTCGGGCCATCAGAAATTTTTCAACAGAATAGCGTCCTTTCTCTTCGATTACCAGTCTGTTGTCGCTTACATGCATCATCAGGATGATCCTGTCATATCCTATAATGCCCTCGGCCACGCCGCTGAAAAAGCTGTCCCTCGTTAGATAGTCCATACGGTCTACATCGATCTGACCTGAAACAAGCTGGTGGAAAAATGGCCTGTGATACGTGCCTTCGAAGATATCCCTGACCAGGCTGAGGTCTCTGTGTATGTCCTTGCCTATGTGCCCCATGAGCAGGAGTGATATCTTCTCGTGGTCTATACCGGTAAGTGTATGTTCCAATGCATGTGAAAAGGGCCCGTGGCCTATATCGTGCAATAGGATGGCCAGACAGGCAGCTTCGTATTCCTGATCGGAGATGTCCACACCCTTGGACCGCAGTGTGTCCAGGGCCCGGCACATAAGGTGCGTTGCCCCAACGGCATGCTGAAACCTGTTGTGCACAGCTCCCGGATACACATAGTGCGAAAGTGCCTGCTGTGAAATCCTCCGCAGTCTCTGGAACCACGGATGGTCTATGACCTCGTAAATGCTGTCAAAGGGAAATCTGATCAATCCGTATATGGGGTCATTGAATATTTTGCGTAAGCTCATAAGTGCCGCACTCAGATTAAAGAGTCTCCTTCAGCCACCTGAAAAATTCACGCTGCCATACCATGCTGTTTTGTGGTCTGGTTACCCAATGGTTTTCGTCGGGAAGATACAGAAAACGGCTTTTGAGACCACGAAGCTGTGCTGCAGTAAATGCTTCCATGGCTTGTCCGTCGGGCACTCTGTAATCCCTACCTCCCTGTATGATCAATATGGGCGTATCCCACCTGGCTACCATTGCCGCCGGATTGGCATCGTTATATGATTTTTTAAAGGCAGGGTCCCAGTAGGGGCCGCCAAGATCGTAATTGACAAAAAACATCTCTTCCGTAGTGCCATACATACTCTGGGTATTGAACATGCCGTCATGGGCTATAAAGGTTTTGAACCTCTTTTCGTGCACACCTGCCAGGTAAAACACGGAAAAACCGCCATAGCTTGCTCCTACGGCTCCGAGCCTTGAGCGGTCCACATAGGGTTCTCTTGCGATTTCGTCTATGGCAGACAGATAGTCCTTTATGTTTTGCCCGCCCCAGTCCTTGCTTATCTGACGGTTCCACTCCACGCCATGTCCCGGCATACCACGGCGATTGGGTGCCACGACGATATATCCCTGACTGGCCATAAGATGGAGGTTCCATCTGAATGAATAAAACTGCGTCAATGCCGACTGAGGTCCACCCTGACAGTAAAGCAGCGTCGGGTATTTTTTTGAAGGGTCGAAGTCCGGCGGATATACTACCCACACCAGCATTTTTTTATTGTCGGTCGTGGTGACTGACCTTCGCTCAGTACGGCAAGGAGAGGTTTTTCCGTAAAGGTCACCATTAACATCGGTAAGCTGTTTCCACTCCCCTGACCTGGTATTGTAGCTGTAAATTTCTGCGGCTCTGTTCATGGATAGTCTTTGCACCAGCAAAAGGTCACCTACCTCATCAATGATGGTGTTAACGTCCCAGTCCCCCCTCGTCATCTGCTTTACCTCGGGCGTTTTACCTGAGATGGCCGGGTTTTCCACCTTAAACAATTGTAGTGTACCGTCAACGGCGGCGGTAAAATACAGGTATGTGCCATCGTTGGCCCATCGGTAGCTTAACACTGTCTCGTCCCACCCTGCAGTAAGATTGTGCACCTTGCCGCCTTTCATGACCTTGATGTCGTTTTTGTCAGACTCATAGCCATCGGTAGCCATGCTGAGCCACGCCAGATCTCCCTTAGCAGAGTACGATGGGTTGGTATCATAGCCTTTGTTGTCGGCGGTCAGGTTGGTGGTTTTGCCTGTAGAAAGGTCATACAAGTACAGATCCGTGTTGGTACTGACGACTGAAGCAGTGCCCGAGAGCTTCTTTGAGACATAGACTATACCTTTGCTGTCTGGCGTCCACGTATAGTCATCGTCGCCCCCAAAAGGCTTTTGCGGGCAGTTAAAGGCCACGCCCTTGAGCAGATCGGTGTGGAGCGAATCAGCTACCTCTGCCGGGCCGTAAAATATATGGTTATATGTGCCGTCATTCCAGGTATCCCAATGTCTGTAATCAAGAGCATCGTAGATTCTGGCTGTTGATTTAGTCATTTCCGGATAATGGTCTGCTGCCATCAATGGCTCCACTTTTACTTCCCTGACAGAAATTCTGTATTTGCCGTCTGGCGAAAGCTCTTTTGCCGTCAGCCCGCCATTCCCGGTCACGGGTACAGAAGGTCCCCCCGACACCGGCACCATAAAGAGCGATGAAGACATTTTGTTGGCTTCCATGTCAGGAACAGATACCCGGTATATGAGGTTTTTGCCATCAAGGGTGATGCCTACCCCAGCCACTCTTTTTACTGTCCAGAGTTTTTCAGGGGTCATAGGTGCTTGCAATCCTACTGCAGAGCTGATGGTCTTCTGAGCGTAACAGGATACCTGTAATGTTAAAAGTAAAAAGATTAAAAATTTAAATATGCGTGTCATGTAAGTGCCTGATTATTGGTTAGTGATACAAAAGTACACGCTACATCCCTATTATTACATTTTTACTATGCGAAACCACGGTAGAAACGTTAACAAAATTAAAAATGACGGACTGATAGCTATGTTTCAAAAATAAGGCTGCAAAACAAACGTTATGCTTTTACCGGTGTTACTTCTTTGTGGCTGTCACATCACTGGCAATCAATAAAATCAAATCAATTGAAGACATATGAACGATAAAATAAGGATTTTGTGGGCGGATGACGAGATAGACCTGTTAAAACCACAGTTGTTTTTCCTGGAGAAAAAAGGATACGACGTCGTCACGGTAAGCAATGGACACGATGCACTGGATATCCTGGACGAAAACGGGGACATAGACCTTATATTTCTGGATGAGAGCATGCCCGGACTTACAGGTCTGGAAACCCTGACACGTATCAAGGCTAAGTTGCCCAATATTCCCGTAGTCATGATCACCAAAAACGAAGCCGAAAACATCATGGAGGAGGCCATAGGCTCGCAGATAGATGATTATCTCATCAAACCTGTCAATCCCAACCAGATCCTCCTGACGCTCAAAAAAATCATGGACAACAAAAGGCTTGTATCCGAAAAGACGGCCACAGACTATCAGCAGGAATTCCGCAACATCACTACCGACATCAATATGGGGCCGGACTTTGCCGCCTGGGTTGACATTTACCGCCGCATCATAGCCTGGGAAATAAGGCTTGACGAGAGCAACAATCCTCAGATGAAAGAAATCCTGGCCATGCAAAAGCAGGATGCCAACAGAGAGTTTTTTAAATATGTTTCGAAAAACTACATCGACTGGGTCAAAAACCAAAAAGGACCCAGAAGATCAGAGGCCCTTATGAAAGAAAAAGTCTTTCCGCTTTTTGCAGGAGGCAAGCCTGTCATTTTTATCCTCATGGACAACCTCAGGTACGACCAGTGGAAAATCATCGAACCCATCGTCAGCGAGCTTTATAAAGTAGAGGAGGAGGATTATTTTTATTCTATCCTGCCCACAGCCACACAATACAGCCGCAATGCCATATTTGCGGGACTCATGCCCTCAGACATACAGAAACGCTTTCCTGACTGGTGGCTCAATGACAACGAAGAGGGAGGTAAAAACATGAAGGAAGCCGAGCTGATGGCCGACCAGATATCAAGAATCGTTCGTAAAGACATCAAATCCGATTATGTAAAGGTAACCAATGTGCTTTCTGCCAGACAGATGCAGGACAATGCCCTCAATTATACCAACAATGATTTTACGGCCATCGTCTACAACTTTATAGATATGCTTTCGCACTCGAGAACTGAGATGGAGGTGCTCAAGGAACTGGCAGGCGATGAGAAGGCCTACAGATCGCTGACCAAGTCCTGGTTTCTGCATTCACCGCTTTGGGCCGCATTGCAGAAGCTTGCCGAAAGGGATGTGCGTATCATCATCACTACAGACCACGGTACCATCAGAGTCAAGGATTCCTCCAAAGTCGTAGGCGACAGGGAGACGACTACCAATCTAAGATACAAAGTGGGCAAAAACCTAAATTACGAAAAGAAAGACGTGCTGGAGGTCAGAAATCCCATAGAAGCCGGACTTCCGTCGCCCAATATGAGCAGTACTTACATTTTTGCCAAAGAAGACCTTTTTTTCCTGTATCCCAACAATTACACATATTTTCATAATTTTTTCAAGGATACTTTTCAGCACGGCGGCATTTCTCTCGAAGAGATGATTTGCCCCATCGTGAAGCTGGTCCCTAAAAACAAATAGATAACCCGATGAAAAACGAAACAGCCGACGATTTCTACAGGCTGCTTGCCGAAAAACACAGGATGACACATGAGGTGCCCTCGGCCCGTATGACGGGTGAGTGGGTTTTGGGTTTGCTGGAAGTATTGTTTCCCGAAGTAAGCGAAAAGAGGCTTCATAGCCTGGGTGAGGTCAAAAACGCCATGGAAAGCCTCAAAGCCGGACTCAAAACATTACTGTACAACACCCGCCATTTTGACCATTGTAAAACGGATGAGACGGCTGACCATTTTTTTGAAGCTTTACCGGAGATTTACCAGGCCTTGCATGGAGACGCACTGGCTTTTGTCGACGGAGACCCGGCTGCTGATTCTTACTTTGAAGTCATCAGAAGTTATCCCGGCTTTTTTGCCATATACATATATAGGATAGCCCACCTCCTGCATCTGGAGAAGGTGCCGCTTGTGCCCAGGATTCTGAGCGAATTTGCCCACTCCCGCACAGGTATAGATATCCACCCGGCTGCAAAAATCGGCCTTTCTTTCTTTATAGACCATGGCACAGGAGTCGTCATAGGCGAAACCGCAATCATTGGCAACCATGTCAAAATATACCAGGGCGTCACGCTGGGAGCCCTCAGTATTGATAAAAAACTTGCAGGCGTCAAACGTCACCCTACAGTAGGCAACGATGTGGTGATTTATTCCGGAGCCACCATCCTCGGCGGAGACACGGTCATCGGCGACAGATGTGTCATCGGCGGCAACGTATGGCTTACCAAATCTGTCCCACCCGACACCAAGGTGTACCACAATGCTGACAATAAATACCTCGACACCCTCATACCAAACCCATGATATGAACAGCATCAGCGACCTGGTAGGAAATACACCCCTGGTAGAGATCAGGCATCTAAACCCCAATCCCCGTGTAAAGGTGTACGCCAAGATGGAGGGCAACAATCCAGGCGGCAGCGTCAAGGACCGCCCGGCCTTAAACATGATAAGAAGTGCCATGAGCCGTGGTCACATCGGCCCGGGTACCACCCTCGTAGAAGCTACCAGCGGCAATACCGGCATAGCTCTTGCCATGATGGCCGGTGTTTTTGGCATACCTATAGAACTCATCATGCCCTCCACCAGTACCCGCGAACGCACACTGACCATGGAAGCCTATGGTGCCAGGGTCATTTTGCTGGATACAATAGAGGCATGCAGGGACCACGCCGTAGCCAAATCCACACAACCCGGCTACTATATGCTCGACCAGTTTGCCAATCCTGACAATTACATGGCCCATTACCTCACTACAGGGCCAGAGATATGGAACACCACGCAAGGCACCATCACCCATTTCGTCAGTTCCATGGGCACTACAGGCACCATCATGGGCACCTCAAGGTATCTAAAGGAAAAAAATCAAGCTATAAACATCATAGGCTGTCAGCCCACAGAAGGTTCGTCCATTCCGGGCATCAGGCGATGGAGCCCTGAGTATGTGCCGGCCATTTTTGAGCCTGCACGAGTGGACAGGGTCATGGACGTATCACAGGATGAGGCCACCATGATGGCCCGTGAACTGGCACTGAGAGAAGGAATTTTTGCTGGCATGAGCTCCGGCGGAGCCGCAGCCATGGCACTCAGACTTGCCGCAGAAATAGAGGAGGGCACCATTGTGTTTATATGCTGTGACCGCGGCGACAGATACCTGAGCAGCGATCTTTTTGGGTAATTAAAAGCAATTTATCCTCCCAACAAATAATTTCCAAAGAATAGCTGAAGGTATAATCAGAACAAGCTCGGC
>JAKQGD010000579.1 GCA_029573365.1 Bacteroidota bacterium
TACAGGAGGCTTTGGCCTTAACGAAATCCTACGCACAGGAGCATGTGCTGTTATGCTTGATTCCTGCTTTCTTTATTGCAGGAGCTATTGCCACATTTGTCTCTCAGAATTCTGTCATGAAGTATCTAGGCCCTTCAGCGAACAGGGCATTGGCGTATGGTGTGGCCTCTTCTTCAGGCGGGATTTTGGCTGTTTGTTCCTGTACGATCATGCCGTTATTCGCTGGCATTTATCAAAGAGGAGCGGGCATTGGACCCGCAACGGCGTTTTTATATTCAGGGCCTGCCATTAATGTGTTAGCTATCATTCTGACGGCCAATGTATTGGGTCCGGAATTGGGATTTGCCCGTGCCATAGGCGCTGTGGCCTTTTCTGTTGTCATAGGATTAATCATGCAGTTGATTTTCAACAAGGAAGACAAACAAAGAACAGGACAAATGCTTCAGATGCCGGACATCCAAATGGCAAGACCCTTATGGAAGGATGCCCTCTATTTTGTTCTTATGGTGCTGATTCTCATCTTCCTGAACTGGGGAGAGCCAAAACAAAATGTTTCGAATTTCTGGCAGCACATATACAACAGCAAATGGTTTATCTCTGCCGGATTGGGGATTCTTTTACTGGTCATCCTCCTGGCATGGTTTAAAAAGGATGAGCTTAAGGACTGGACATCCTCTTCCTGGGAATACGCTAAGATGATCCTGCCATTATTGCTGGCCGGTGTTGTGATGGCCGGATTTTTAATCGGAAACCAGGAAAAGGAAGGGATTACCCCTTCAGAATGGATATCAGGCTATGTGGGGGGGAATTCCCTTCAGGCCAATGCATTTGCTTCTGTGGTGGGAGCCTTTATGTATTTTGCCACTTTAACTGAAGTCCCCATATTGCAAAAATTAATGGCAGCCGGGATGGGAAAAGGACCTTCGTTGGCCCTGCTTTTGGCTGGTCCGGCTTTGTCCCTTCCCAATATGCTGGTGATTCGGAAGGTCATGGGTACAAAAAAAACATTGGTTTATGTGACTCTGGTCGTCATTATGGCCACTATCAGCGGCCTTGTGTACGGATATTTCTTTGACACATCTTATTAATATTTGGAGGAAAGGAAAATGAAAAAGATAGAAATTTTAGGAACAGGGTGTCCTAAATGCACAAAATTGGCGCAAAATGCAGAGGAAGCTGCTAAAAATTGCGGAATGGAATATCAGATTAAAAAAATCACAGATATCATGGAAATCACTCATTATGGTGTGGCCAT
>JAKQGD010000059.1 GCA_029573365.1 Bacteroidota bacterium
AAATGGGAATGTGACGGAAACCCCGAATATACCATAGAACCCTCCGAAAGAAAAAATCGTGGCACAGAAATCATCCTGCACATCAATGACGAAAACAAGGAATACCTGGAGGAGTACAGGATCCGTGAGTTGTTGAATAAATACTGCCGGTTCCTGCCGGTAGAAATCAAATTTGGTACAAAGACGGAGTCTGAGTGGGAAGGTGAAGGCGATGACAAAAAGGAGATCAAAACCGAAGTAGACGACATCATAAACAATCCAAACCCTCTCTGGCGTAAAAAGCCTGCTGAGCTCACAGATGAAGATTACAAAAGCTTTTACAACGAGCTCTATCCTTTTGGGCAGCCGCCGCTGTTCTGGATTCATCTCAATATTGACTACCCTTTTAACCTCACCGGAATACTGTATTTTCCCAAACTGACAAACAGTTTTGAGATACAGAAAAACAAGATTCAGCTGTATAGCAATCAGGTATTTATCACCGATGATGTCAAGGAAATAGTCCCGGAATTTCTGATGCTTCTACATGGTGTAATCGACTCACCGGACATTCCGCTTAATGTGTCACGCAGTTACCTGCAGTCAGATTCCAACGTAAAAAAGATCAATACCTACATTTCCAAAAAAGTGGCAGAAAAACTGCAGAGCCTGTTTGAAGCCGACCGCAAGAATTACGAAGAAAAGTGGAAAGACATCAGCACTTTCGTGAAATACGGAATGATTTCTGATGAAAAATTCAATGAAAAAGCGATGTCATTTGCTTTGCTCAGAAACCTGGATAACGAGCACTTTACCATAGAAGAATACAAACAAAAGATAAAGGATACACAGACCGACAAACATAACAAGCTGATCTGTCTGTATGCCAATGACTCCAAGGCACAACACAGTTATATCAAGGCCACCAGAGACTACGGGTACGATGTGCTCGAAATGGATACGATCATAGACAACCATTTTATGCAGCATATCGAATACAAGGGCAATGAAATGACCTTCGTGCGGGTGGATTCGGATACTCCTGACAACCTCGTACAGAAAGAAGAGACAAAGGAATCGGTACTGAGCCAGGCCGAGCAGGACAAGGTGAAGGATATCTTTACCAAATCAATAAAAAATCTGGGTACGGGGCACATAGAATTAAAAGCCCTCACTCCCAATGACCATCCTGTACTCATCACAAGGCCTGAATTTATGCGTAGAATGAAGGAAATGCAGGCTTTGCAGGGTATGGATATGAATATGTTTCCTGACAGTCACAATGTAGTGATAAACACCAACCATCCGCTCGTGGCCGACAAGCTCCTGAAGATGAAAAGTGAGGAGAAAAAGGCCGATTTTGCCAATTATCTTCATGAACTTGCCCTGCTAAATCAAAATATGCTGACCGGCGAAGAACTTACTGCTTTCATCAGCCGCAGCCTGGAGTTTGTGAAGTAAAATTTTACCTCGAAAACCGACGATTCTTTGTGGGAAAAGGACAAAAAAGCCTCCTGTCATGCAGGAGGCTTTTTAATTGGTAGCTAAATTATTGGACTTTTTTTTCGGATGTTGTGGCGGGAATCATTATTGATAAAAGGTCGCCATTGTTGCATGCCACGATAAGCCTGCTATTTGACAGAGCAGAAATTCTCCTCGGGTCCATATCGACCGAAATTGGCAATCTGACACCCTTTATAAATTTTTTATTGGACTGATCCCAATCTGACAGCATACGTCCGCTGTTGGCCATCGAAGCACCCATGTCAGAAACATATTGTCTGTAATTGCCCACGTACACCACCTGCCGGGCGGGCGTGACATATATATCGTTTATCGCACTCAGTTGGTCATCCAAAGCCAGGGGTACAAAATCATAGCCACTGGCGGTAGAAAGAAAGATACCCGACCTCAGGTCTGTGACCGTCTTTGTTTCTACTGCCTTTTCGGCAAATTTAGTGTCGAGGTCCTCTAATCGGGCCACATCTTTAAATGAGGTATATGAGGTAAACTTCTTCTTTAGCACAGGCAACTGAGCGACAAGCTTGTCTCTCGACAGGAAAGGCATGTACCTGGTGAAGTAATGGGTAAATATAAGTGGCTCAGTAAATCCGTTCTGGTCAAAATCTCCCGTATAAAGTTTTACAGGCAGCGAATCAGAGGCGGTCCACTTCTGGTTGAGGCCCATGTTTCCGGCGAGGATGTCTTGCTTGCCATCCAGATTAAAATCGTAAAAAGCCAGACAGTTCCACATGCCATACCGTTGTTCCACAGGAGGGCTTGTATTTTTTTGCAACAGATTGCCTTTACCGTCATTTTCCAGTATGATGATGCCCATCCAGTCTCCACACATGACGAGATCAGCATCGCCGTCATTTTCCAGGTCTACCCACTCTGCATCCGTGATCATTCCAAACCTGTCTTTGGCATATATGTCTACAGCCTGTCCATTGACATTGCGGAGAATAAAACTGTAAGGCGACAATCCGTAAAATCCGGGAATAGACCTGGCTCCTACAAATATATCTTCAAAACCATCTCTGTTAAAGTCGGCCACCGCTACCGTGCTTCCATTGGTATGAGGCAGCGATAAGGGTATCCTTTTAAAAATACCATTTCCATTGTTCAGGTAGATTCTGTCTTCTAAGAGCTTGTCCAGTTCTTTGTTATCGGACCCGCCACTGACCACATAGATATCCCGGTCGCCATCACCGTCAAAGTCGATGGTAGCAGCTGCCACATCTTCAAAGCCGGCATCTCTCACAAAATCGGGTACAGGCCTGACCTTAAATGTGCCGTCTTTCTGCCCAGTCATTATTCTTGCGGCCTGATTGCGGCCTCCGCCCATAAAGATATCTTTGATGCCATCACCGTCGAGGTCCTCGCATATCAGTGCCGGACCTTCGTATGATAATCTTTCGGGTATAAGCTTTTCGTTATTTTCGTCAAAGTAGTTGTTTTCGTCATGTTTGGCAGGCAATATGGTGACTGTAAAATCAGAAACTTCAGCTTTCCATACATAAGGCTTAAGTACAGTATCGTCTTTCTGTCTGATGATGGTGTTGTGACCTCCGGCAGTTACATCGTGCAGCACCTGCATTTTCCGGTCCGGCCAGACGATCCTTACAGAATCCACCTTTGCCCCTTTAGGCAGGCCAAAAAAGAGATCATGGGTAGATGATGACATGAAGCCACGGCAAGTCTGTAACTCTCTGACCAGACAGTTTTGTGATGTAAACAGTTCCACCCTGCTGCCTTTGGCAGTCATGCCGTCAATACCTTTTAGGCTCAACGATACATAATTTCCGGTTGCTGTACGATTTTCGAGGATGGAGGCATTCTGATTGATGTTGTTTAGGACGATATCGAGATCCCCATCTTTGTCCAGGTCAGCATAAGCCGCTCCTGTCGAAAATGACGGCTTGCCTACAAACGAATTTTGCAGCCCTGAATACGACATTTCGCCGTTGTGCCTGAACAACACATTGGAAAGAGGCTGTGAAGGCATTTTTTCAATCAGCTTTTTGGTCCTGTCCGGGACGGCATTTGGGTCCTTGTTGTCCAGCTCGTTCAGGAAGTTGATATAGTCCAGGTCATTGGGTCGCTTGACAATTCCATTTGCTACAAAAATGTCAGCAAACATATCGTGGTCAAAATCCTGCATAAGAACCGACCAGCTCCAGTCTGTTGCAAATGTCCCGGTGAGGTAGGCAATATCAGAGTATGTGCCATCACCCCGGTTTATGTTGAAGTGGTTTCTGGCATTTTGGAGCCTGAAGCCAAAGTCCTTTTTTACTTTTTTTATCTGATCCGAATCCTCACCTCCTGACACCAGTGCCACTTCGGGTAAGTAGGGCATCATGTCAGTGGTAAAGATGTCCATAAGACCATCGTTATTGGCATCGGCTATGTCTATTCCCATACTAAACTGCGAGGTATGGGCCATGGCTGAAGATATTGATTCTGTAAAAGTGCCGTTTCCGTTATTGAGGTAGAGGTAATCATTTTCGTGAAAATCGTTTCCTACATAAATATCGGTCCATCCATCGTTGTTGACATCGGCGGTTGCGAGTCCCAGGCCATATCCCAGTGGACTGCTGTAAATTCCTGCCTTCAGGGTCACATCGACAAACCTGCCCTCTTCTTTGATTCTGTTTTCAAACAAAACGTCGCCAGCTATGGTGTCCCTGAGCCTGCGGTTGTCTGTATTGCCATAACTGTGCACATTGTGGATATTGTGGTTTAGCAGATAAAGGTCGAGGTCGCCGTCCCTGTCATAATCAAAAAAACTTGCCTGGGTAGATAGCCCACTGAAATCCAGGCCCAGGCTGGCCGATGATTCTGTAAACTTGCCTTTGCCATCATTAAGATAGACAAGATTGTGTGAGTCATCGGTTTTGGAGACTTTGCACACATAAATATCCAAATATCCGTCGCTATTTATATCGTCCATGGCCACCCCTGTCGTCCAGGTGTTGTCGGATATGATTCCGGCTTTGGGGGTCACATCTTCAAATTTCAGGCCTCCTTTATTTATGTAAAGTCTGTCTCCTGCCATGTTTGCTCCAAAATAAATGTCTTCCAGTCCGTCGCCATTGACGTCACCTACTGCCACACCGCTGCCGTTGTAATAATACAGGTATTCAATAATGTTAAAAACCGGTGAATCTTTAAGCTCATTGGCAAAGGTAATACCCGTTTTTTCAGGGCCCGCCTCAGAAAATATACCGTTTTCTCCGGCTTCACTGATTTTCTTTTTGCACGAAACCAGGAGCAAAACCACTGAAGCAAATAACATGGGCTGGATAAACTTCATCATTTCACTTTGAGTTTATAGGCCAGAGCTGCATCATTGGTTCTGAAGACCATGACTCTGGAGCCGTCAATCTTTATATCCCGGATTTCGCCGCGGACTGAAAATCCGTATTTCAACGTTTCGTCCCTGAAATTGCCCTTGCCGTCGTTGATCAGAACATTGCCGTATGAAGCGTCATATCTGCCCATTTCCGGCTGCACGCCGTAAAGATTTCCTCCTATGACCAAATCGGCAAATCCGTCACCATTGAGGTCACCTGAGGCTATGGCATAGATAGGGCTCATTTGTGCAGTATAAGGCAAAGCCCTCGGTGAAAACTTCATATTGCCTTCATTGATGAGAATCATAGACCTCATTTCCGTGGCATTGAGCTTAAGGCAAGAGTTTAGTTGCTCGGCACCGAATATTTTGTCCATACCTTGATCCTTGAATGACTTGAAATCAGGATATTTTTTCTTCAGGCCCGGAAGTCTCATCATGAGGTTGTGTCGCAGGGCATATGGATAAGCGACTCCATCGTCATGCACATTGGTAAGGATGCCTTCGGGTGAGCCGTTGTCGTCAAAGTCCTTAAAGTACAAGGTGACCGGATGGCTGGCATCGGCTTTAAACCGGGTGTTCTGGCCATGGTTTCCTGCCACAAGGTCCATATCACCGTCATTGTCTACATCAATGGCTTTTATAGTGTTCCACCATCCGCTGACGCCCGGTGGGGTACCGGATTTTACAAATTTGCCTTTGGTGTTTTTATACACAGTGATATCCAGGTATTCTCCTACAACAACCAGATCCTTTTGGCCGTCCTTGTCCATGTCTTCAAACAACGCATCAGTAATCATGCCCAGGTCTTTGAGCTCAGGAGCTGCAGAGGCCGTGATGTCAGTAAAATGGCCTTTGCCGTCGTTTTCAAGGATAAATCCGGAACAAGGAGCTCCATACTGACCTATCCTTACCCTTTCGCCAGCAAAAAGGTCGAGATCACCATCGGAGTCTATATCGGCCGAGGCTACAGTCCCTGTACTGATAAGCCGGTCCCTTACCGGAAGTTTTTGTCCTGATGAGGTGAAGTTTCCTTTTCCGTCATTGAACATAAGTTCGTCATACAGTTCATCAGAAAATTCTGAAACCTCCACACCTCCGCTGGCCAGATACAGGTCGGGGTCTCCATCTTTGTCCGCATCAAAGAGATGAGCCTTAATGTGCTCGGATTCTTTCAGCTTTAAAAATGCTTCCTGCACCTTCGATGGCACAAGTCTGCCGTCTGTGGTACCCATATACACCACCGTAGGAGTACCCTTGGGTCCCGGTATTACCAGATCGGCAATGTTGTCACCGTTTATGTCACCTTCAGCAGGTATGGGTCCTCTAGTACTCATCATGTGATACACCAGCCTTTCGCGGTTAAAATCCGTATAGTTGTTTTCCTTGTGTAAAAAATTTATGACACTTTCGTCCATTTGAAACAAAGGTGTCGAAGGCTTTACTACCTCAGCAGGTGATTTAGCCGCCGTATTTTCGTCGATAACCATTTCTTTGTTTACATCCACGCCTTTGACCGCAGTCACATTGCCGGAAGGCCATAAAACCTCTATGTCCACCTTTTTTGCCTGACCAAGTCCAATATTAATCCTGGTGTCCATACAAGATTCGAAGCCCCGCACAGGCTGATTTTCATGGCTATATTGCCGGCCTTTTTCGTCTGTTACCCTGACCTTGGCACCTATGGCGTTTTTATTTATGCCTTTGCCGATAAGTTTGACTTTGAGAAACGCATTTTTTATTTTTTGGCTTGCCCTGTTTTCATATACAAAGCATGGCATGTTCACGTTGTTGACTACAAGGTCCAGGTCTCCGTCGTTGTCCAGGTCTCCGTAGGCACTGCCGTTTGAAAATCCCGGTGGTGCGGTCAGCCCACTCTCTGTAAAAGGCTGCATGACAAGGTCACCTGCATTGCGGTAAGCATGATTTGGTATGGGATTGGATGGGATGATCTCTATAAGCTTTTTGTAATCTACCCCTTTGTCGCTGACTATGGTTTTCATGACTGATTCATTGGCGACGTATTGCAGATAGTCCTGGTCTGTGAGGTCACGATAGATTCCATTGGCTACAAACAGATCCTTTAGGCCGTCATTGTCCATGTCAAAAAACAGGGCACCCCAGCTCCAGTCTGACGCTTCTACGTCGGCATAACGGCCCACCTCAGAAAATGTGCCGTTGCC
>JAKQGD010000019.1 GCA_029573365.1 Bacteroidota bacterium
CTTCGGTGAGCATCTCACACAGGGCGCCGACCTCGTCATTTACCTCCATCCTCAGGGCCTGGTACACCTGCGAGAAGTACTTCTGCCGTGGGCCCATCACATGTCGGTCGAGGATACGGTTCAGGTCTGAAGTGGTTCTGATCTCAGCTATGGCTGCAGCTGTCACCAGGCCATGAGCCAGCGTTCTGGCATTTCGCACCTCACCGTATCTGCTAAGCAAGTCTGTCAATCGGCTTTCGCTGTAAGTATTCAGGACCGTAAGTGCGGTAACTTCCGACTCTGCATTCATCCTCATATCGAGCGGAGCGTCAAAGCGGTAGGAAAATCCACGTTCGGGCATGTCGAGTTGGTGGGAAGAAACCCCCAAGTCAGCCAGTATGCCATCTACCGCTCCGATACCTTCCAACCTTAGAAACCTCCTGAGGTACCTAAAATTGGCCTCAATAAGAGTAACTCTGCGGTCATCGACACTGTTGCCTAGTGCGTCGGGATCCTGGTCAAAAGCGTACAAGTGCCCTTTGGCACCAAGCCTTTCTAAAATCGATCTGGAATGTCCTCCGGCCCCGTAAGTCAAATCTGCATAAATTCCATCCGGCCGGACGTCAAGGAAATCTATGCTTTCTCTCAGCAGTACAGATACATGGTAGGCACTCATACTCCGCTGTCGTCAGACCCGGTCAAAGGCCTGATACCTCCGAAAATACTCTCGGCTATGGCCGAAAATTCGTTAGGTTCCTGGTCGAGCATTTCGTCATACTTTTCCTTAGCCCAGATTTCGATCTGGTTTTGGTAAGCAAACAAAACTACGTCCTTATCGATACCTGCATACTCCAGGAGACTGCCGGGAAGGTTTACCCTTTCCGCCGCATCCATTTCGAGTTCTGTAGCACCGCGATAAAAATACCTGATCGCCTGTCTTTGCTGTGTACTGTAAATGTTGAGCTGGTTTATCTCTCTCGTCTTCATTTCCCAAACGTCATTGGGATACAACATAAGGTGCTTTTCAAAGCCACGGTTGACTGTAAACCTGAGATTTTCGTCGCCGCCGATCTGCTTAATAATTGCTGCTGGCAATTTAAGCCTTCCTTTGGCATCAAGCCTACATTCATATTCTCCGGTGAACCTATACTGTTTCACACCTTAAAGTTGGTTGCTGAGACAAAGATAGAATCGATTCCCACTTTTTCCCACTTTTTTCCCAATATTTTTTATTTTATATGATATTTTTTTATAATTTATTGAGTGGTGTAATCAAATATATTACACATTGTAAATAATTTGATTACAAAACAGCAAATAATGAGGGTGGTAGGTGGAAATCGCAGACTGAAGGCTGCTCTCAGGTTGGTGTTAAATATTATGCAAATTTATATATAATTTAAATATAAGTCAAGTATATATATCAACAAATGATAAATAGTAACTAACATATATAATATTATCTAATGTCTTTACATTATCCATTTGTTATAGATATAAGTAATATTATATAATTACATAATGTGAATTAGCTTTTATGGACTGCTCAGGTCTGCTGAAAGCAGATAAACTTTCCCACTGCATATGACACCATACAACCATCTGTGTCAGCTCGCTATTATATATATATATATAATATATGTGTGTATGAGTGCACTTAAACCAGAAGCATGACTTCAGAACAGGTGATACCATGGCTCATGTCGGGCGATGTTTCTGTCGCGTACCAGACAAAGAGGGATCTTTTGGGAAGGGAGGACCCTGCACTCCGGGACAGAATCGCCACAGAGGGTTGGGGAAAATTGCTGCTCTCCCATCAGAGGCCTGACCTGCATTGGGGTGAGGGGTTTTATGCCGTCAAATGGATTTCGACACATTATACATTGCTTGATCTTAAAAATCTGGGGCTGTGCAAAAACCATGACTCCGCCATGGCCAGTGTAAAAATGCTACTGGACACCGTAAAAGGCAGCGACGGTGGAGTCAACCCTGCCAGATCCATCGATGAGAGTGATGTGTGTGTCAATGGTATGTTTCTTAACTATGCCTGCCATTTTATGGCCGAGGAGAACAAGCTGCAGTCTGTCGTTGATTTTATCCTGACCCAGCAGATGTCTGACGGAGGATGGAACTGCAGATTCAACAGGTCAGGAGCCCGCCACAGTTCTCTGCATTCCACACTTTCGATTCTGGAAGGTATAGAAAGCTATAAAACAAACGGCTATACCTATAGACTGGAAGAACTCCTGGCTGCAGCTTCCGAGGGTATCGGTTTTCTTCTTTTGCACAGGCTTTTTAAATCTGACAGGACTGGCCTGGTTATCAACGCGAAGTTCTTAAAATTTCCGTACCCCTGTCGATGGTATTATGATATAATGAGGGCCCTGGACCATTTTGCCGCAGCAAGCGTGGTTTATGACCCCAGAATGCAGGAAGCACTCGATGTCATAGTGTCAAAAAAGTCCTCAGACGGCACCTGGAGACTAAGTGCCCCCTACCCCGGCAAAGTGCATTTAACCATGGAAACAGCCGGTAAACCCTCCCGCTGGAATACTCTACGAGCATTGAGGATTCTTAAAAAGTACACATTGTAGATACAAGATACTCTTTTACAACTAATAACAATTTAAATTTATTAATTATATTTAAATTAATCTATATGTTAGTTATTAACATATAACATATTACATATCAAAAATATAAATTATTTATTTTTTACAAGAAAACATATACAATATTTAATTAATATATATTATCTTTGTGCTGTGTAAGTTTTGGTTATTAAATTGTAAAATTCGTAATTGCTCGTGAAAAGTCACGGGCAATTTTTTTAATCCTGAACACACAATCAACATTGAGATTTTTTTCAGATACATATGCTCATATTAAACTATGTAAAAATATTTGGCACAGTATTTGAAATATAAAGAGTATATGAGTTTTGGTTATTAAATTGAGTAATGCCCGTGTTTTTCGTCTTACACGGGCTTTTTTATTTCAGGCCGGTCCATATGTTTATATCCAGACTTATGCCTGGCAATGGTACCCTACTCCCTTATAAAAATACGAAAATTAAAAATCAGGCTTGCTGCTGCAGCCAGGAATTGATATTTGCCTCTATGCGTGTATGTAAGGACGAAGCATCTTCCCTGATAAACTTAATGCCTGTGATCAGCTCATATAGCCGGATGTACCTTTCTGATATCTCCCATACAAACTCATCAGGCATGACAGGCATGTTTTGGCCTTCCTTGCCCTGAAATCCATGATTTATAAGCCACTCCCGTACAAACTC
>JAKQGD010000060.1 GCA_029573365.1 Bacteroidota bacterium
GGGTGCTGCATGTGCGTCCCGCCCTGGACATGACCAGCAGCAAAGATATAGAGCTGATGAAGACCATTTCCTCGGAAGTTTTTAACCTGGTAAAAAAATACAAGGGCTCCTGGTCTGGCGAACATGGCGACGGACGCAACAGAGGCCACCGGCTCAGGGACTTTTTTGGCGATGAGGTATATGGTTGTCTTGAGCAGGTAAAGGACCTTTTTGACCCCGAGCACCTGCTAAATCCCGGTATCATCATCGACGTGCCTCCCATGGACAGTCATCTGCGGTACGGTGCCGATTATACAGACAAGCCTTACGATTTTGTGTACCATTACCGCAAGGATCACTCATTCGGGGCTCTGGTACATATGTGCTCAGGGGTAGGTGCATGTCGCAATAAAACCGGCGGTACGATGTGCCCTAGTTTCAGAGCCACCGGAGATGAAGATGACAGCACACGTGGACGGGCCAATGCACTCCGCCTGGCCATGGCAGGCAAAATGGGATTTAAAGACCTCATCGACCCAAAGGTCCTCGAAACCCTCGACCTGTGTCTTTCGTGCAAGGCATGCAAGTCTGAGTGCCCGTCAAATGTGGATATGGCCAAGCTTAAAAGTGAAGTGCTCCAGAAAAAATACGACACCGGCAGCATCTCCCTCAGGGAAAAAGCCATTGGCCACAGCCATAAAATGTCCTCAGTCCTCAGCGGATGGAAAGCTCCGCTGGTCAATTATATCCAGGGTACCACTTTTTTCCGGCTTGTCGCCGAATGGATGCTCAAGGTAGATAGAAGGCGGCGTCTGCCCTCTTATGCTCCTGCCACGCTGACAGACTGGTACAGAAAAAATTACAAAACCAAAAACCTGCCCAAAACGGTGGCACTGTTTGCCGATACATATCTCAATTACCATGAACCGCATACAGGCATAGCTGCCATACAACTGCTCAACGACTGCGGCTACGAAGTAGAACTCGCGGACGTCGGTTGCTGCCAAAGACCCCGCATATCCAACGGCTTCCTTAAAGAC